>CAYNZG010000104.1:0-5489 GCA_964401525.1 uncultured Ruminiclostridium sp. | reverse complement strand
AACTGCCGGGGACCGATGGACTCCGAGCAGATCTGGCCGGTCAGGTCATACTGCAGGCCGCCGTTGATGGACAGCACATTGTCATTTCTGGCGATGTTATTGGGGTCGTTGGTGTAGGACCCGCGGCGGATATGGACCCGGGGGTTCTTGTCCAGATACTGGTACAGGAACGCATCGCCCACAGCAAAGGCCGCCACAGAAACGAAGGGATCGATGGCCTTGTGGCGGTTGGTCACGTTGCCGTTCTCCATCAGGCGGGCCATGGAGGAGCTGAACTGCTCGGTGTGGATGCCTAAGTCCCACTTGCTCTTCAGGCTGTTGCCGATGGCACCGGGGATGCCGCCGAAGCCCAGCTGGAAGCAGTCGCCGTCCCGGGCCAGGGAGACCACATAGTCGGCCACGGTCTGCTCGTCCGCCGTCAGGGGCGGGTCGGCCACCAGGGGGATGCCCTCCACCTCCTGCTCCGGGGTCAGCTCATAGATCACGCTGGCCCGTTCCACCGGCAGAGCCACCTCACCGAAGCCTCGGGGCAGCTTGGTGTTCACCTCGAAGATGATCTTTTCCGCTGTCTGGAAGGACTCCATGGGCCACTGCTGATCGGTGGCGATGTGGCAATAGCCGAACTCATCCATAGCCGACACCTGGGCCACCACCACGTTGGGCTCCTTGCAGGCATAGAGCTCCTGGCCATAGCGGTGCAGGTCGCAGGGGAAGAAGCTCACGCGGCCGGACTCATGGCCCTTGCGGGTGTTGGCATCATAGAAAAAGGTGTTCACATGGAACTTTTCATACATAGGGTCGTTTCCGTTCAGAACCCCGTGCTGATACCGCTGGACTGCGGACCACAGCTCGACGGTCTCCGTCAGGCGAGGGCCGATCTCATGGAGATGGTCCAGAAAGACCTTGGGTTCGTTGGCGTGGATGGGCCAGACGATGCAGTCGCCGCCCTGGATCAGGTCCAACGCATCCTGGAGGGTACCCAGCTTCGACTGATAGATCTCCTGCTTGGTCATACCCTGATACTTTAAAACACTCGACACATCAAACACTGGATATTCCTCCGTTTATCTTGTTGATTTTCGTCGAGAGCCCCGACCCGGAGGCCGGGGCTCCAAAACAGGCTCCGTACTTACTTTTCGACGCGCTCGTCGAACTCATACAGCATGTCGTCGATGCCAGCCAGCATCTCCCGCAGCTCCTCTTCCTTGACGGTCAGGGCGGGGCAGAACATCATGTTGCAGTCGAAACCAACGGTGGTCATGTGGCGCTTCTTCAGGGCGGGGGCCACATCGTGCATGATGTCGCCGCCGTCCAGGGCCAGCATGGGGATGCGCTTCTCGCGGTTCTTGGTGAACTCGATGGCGCTGTGCAGGCCGATGTAGCGGACATCGCCCACGCAGGGGTGCTTGGCCTTCAGGGCTTCCAGGCCCTCGCCCAGGATCTTGCCCATCTTGGCCACGTTGTCCATCACGTTCAGCCGCTCCATCTCCTCGATGTTGGCGATGGCTGCTGCCACGCCCAGGGCGTGTGCGTTGTAGGTCAGGCCGCCGGGGATGACATGATCGTCAAAGAACTCGGCCATCTTCTTGCTCATGATGACGCCGCCCAGAGGTGCATAACCGCTGTTGATGCCCTTGGCGCAGGTGATCATGTCGGGCTCCACGTCGAAGTTCTGGCAGGCGAACCAGGTGCCGGTGCGTCCGAAGCCGGCCATGACCTCATCGCAGACCATCAGGATGCCGTACTTGTCGCACAGCTCGCGAACGCCCTTCAGATAGCCCTTGGGATAGATGTAGCAGCCGTTGGAGCCGGAGACCGTCTCCAGGAAGATGGCAGCGATCTTGTCGGGGCTCTCGCCGCGGATGGTGGCTTCCAGCTGCCACAGGAAGTGAGCGGTGTACTCCTCCTCGGTGGCGAACTGGATGTTGCAGGTGTACATATGGGGTGCGGGGAACTTCACGAACCCGGCGGTGGGCTGGGGCGCTGCCCGGTGGCCCTGGCCGGTCAGGGAGCCGGAGCCCCACAGAGAGCCGTGATAGGAGTCATATTTGGAGAGGACCTTGCTCCGGCCGGTGTAGGCCATGGCGAAGCGGATGGCGTACTCGTTGGAGTCGGCACCGCCCAGGGTGAACATGACCTTGCCCATGTTCTTGGGGGCGCGGTCGATGATCATCTTGGCCAGCTGGGCGCGCTTCTCATAGGTGTGGCGGGGGGCCACATAGGCGAACTGTGCTGCCTGGTCCTGGATGGCCTTGATGACCGCCTGGTTGTTGAAGCCGAGGTTCACGCAGACCAGCTGGCTGGACAGGTCGGTCCAGCGGGTGCCGTCCTTGTCCCAGTAATAGACCCCGTCGGCCTTCTCCACCACGATGGGGTCGTAGCCTCTCTGCTTGTTCCAGGTGTAGATGTTATAGTCACCGGACATTTTCTTGATTTCCTGGGTCGTCATAATGAATACCTCCTGATCCTTTTCCAATGTATTATCTCGATCAAATTTAGAAGTTTTGTTCACTTCTTGTGCCTTAATGGTAGCTTTATTTGCACGATCTGTAAAACTGATATGAATTATCCGGGGATAAGCTCGATTTATCGTATGCTGTTGCCATCAATTTTCTTTTTCCCTGAAAAAGCAGAAAGCACCCAGGCGCACCGTTCGGTGCACCTGGGTGCTGCTGTTTCGTTCGTTCAGCGATAGGATGCCTGATAGATCTTCACGCAGTCCTCCGTGCTCAGGGAGAACGCATCGGCAGCAAAGAGCATCCCCATGGTCTCCCGTGCGTTTTTCTCCATGGCGGGGATGTCCTCTGCCTTCAGGCCATAGTCCGACATCTTCAGCCCATCCACGCCGCAGGCCCGTTGCAGGTCCACCAGAGCCTCCACGAAGTCCATCGGCTCGGCCGCGTCCTCCCGGCCCATGGCCCGGGCCAGCGTCACCAGCTTCCCTGCCAGCTCCGGCACATTCTGAGCCAGGTGGGTGTGGTAGGCGCGACTGAGCATGATAAGTCCTGCCCCGTGGGGCAGGCTGGGCTGAAACGCGCTCATGGCGTGTTCCATGGCGTGCTCCGACCCGTTGCTGCTGAGGGACATGGCATACCCGGCCAGAGTGCTGCCCCAGGCCACCTTTTCTCTGGCCTCCATGTTCTGCCCGTCGGCGCAGGCCGCCGCCAGCCAGGGCCCTACGGCTTTGACCGTCTCCAGAGCATAGAGATCGCTCATGGGCGTTGCTGCCCTAGAGAGGTAACACTCGATGCCGTGGAACAGGGCATCGAAGCCCTGGAAGGCCGTGAGCATCGGGGGCACCGAGGCCATCAGCTCCGGGTCCACCAGGGCGATCACCGGGAAGCTGCGGACCGTGCCGCCGCCGATCTTCTCCTGGGTCTCAGGCTTGGTGACCACCATCCAGGGGTCGGTCTCCGTGCCCGTCCCCGCCGTGGTGGGAATGGCGATCACCGGCGCGGGCTTGTTCTTCATCTTCCGGCGGCCGCCGGTGCCGGAGAATTGGTAGTCCCAATAGGTCCCCTCATTGGTGAGCATGACCGCGATGGCCTTGGCCGCGTCGATGCTGCTGCCGCCGCCCAGGCCCACGACGAAGTCGCAGCCCGCTGCCCGGCCCGCTGCTGCGCCGTCCATCACGTTGGCCTCCGTGGGGTTGGGCATCACGCCGGAAAAGACCTCGCACGCTGCCCCTGCCTGGGTCAGCTGCTCCAGGACCCGGTCCAACGCGCCGCTGGTCCGCACGGACTTCCCGTTGGAGATGACAACGAGGGCCTTCTTGCCCGGCAGACGCTGCTTATGCAGCTTGTTCAACATCCCACAACCGAACAGCAGCGTGGTGGGGATATAACACTGAAATCCCATGGTATCCATCCTTTCTTTTCCTCGCGTCGGCTGACACGATATGCTCTGCTATCCTCACTATACCCGCTGCCGCCTATCCTGTAAAATTACATTTTTTTATCCATCCATTAACACACGAACGATGTCTCTCGTCAGGATCCCCATTTTCTCCGGAGAAAATGGGGCGAAAAGAGCGCCGGGGCTTCGCTCCTGGACCCCCATGAAGGTAGGTACGGCCCTGTAGGGGCGTTGACCCTATCTCTCCATCGTGCCTGCGGCTCTGTGTCGGCAGGCTATCCATAGCGCGCCTACCTGCTCGGCGCGCGGGAACGTGATCGATACCCTGTGAAGGCAGATAAAGGAAGGTCTCCATTCTACAGAAACGGTTTTGTCCAACCGAAGCGTGCAACAAGGGCGCTGGTTTCCCAGCGCCCTTGCAGCGGAAAGAATGACAGATAAACTAAGAGGCAGCGGCTTAGTGGCCCTTGCCGGACAGGACAGCGCCGGAGATGACCATCTTCTGGACCTGCGTGGTGCCCTCGAAGATGCAGTAGACCTTGATGTCTCTCCAGATCTTCTCCACGGGACCGTCCTTCATGTAGCCCTTGCCGCCCATGAGCTGGACTGCGTCGGTGACGACGGACATAGCGCCCTCGGTGGCCACCATCTTTGCCATGGCAGCTTCCTTGCCGAAGGGCAGGCCCTTGGTCTGCAGCTCGTTGGCGTGGATGACCAGCAGGCGGGCGCACTCGATCTTGGTGGCCATGTCAGCGATCATCCACTGGATACCCTGGCGCTGGGAGACGGGAGCGCCGAAGGTGACGCGTTCCTTGACGAAAGCGATGGCCTCGTCCAGAGCGCGGCGGGCCATACCGACAGCGATGGCACCCACGCAGGCGCGGGACTTATCGATGGTCTTCATGGCAATCTTGAAACCGTCGCCCTCCTGGCCGACACGGTTCCAGGCGGGGACGCGGACGTGGTCGAAGTTCAGGGAGCAGGTGGACAGGGTGCGGAAGCCGGACTTGTCCTCATACTTGGTCACGGAGAAGCCGGGGGTCTCGGCGGGGACCATGAAGGCGGTCAGGCCCTTGGCGCCCTTGGAGGGATCGGTCATGGCCACCACGCAGATGATGCCTGCCTCGCCGCCGTTGGTGATGAAGCACTTCTCGCCATTGATCTCATACTCGTCGGTCTCGGGGATGTAGGTGGCCATGCACTTGGCGCGGCTGGCGTCGGAGCCGGACTGGGGCTCGGTCAGGGCGAAGGCGGCGTAGCCGGTCTTCAGGATGTAGTCGGCGTAGTACTTGACCTGCTCGGGGGTGCCGCCGATCAGGATGGGCTTCAGGGCCAGGTTGGTGGTGTTCATGACGGAGCAGAAGTTGCCGTCATAGTAGCCCATCTCCTCATACATGACTGCTGCGGTGGCCAGGTCCACCTGGCAGCCGCCGTATTCCTTGGGGATCTCGAAGGCGTTCAGGCCCAGAGCGAAGGCCTTCTTGTAGGCTTCCAGAGGGATGCACTTGGAAGGATCGACGATCTTATCATAGTCATACATGATAGGCTCGATCTCTTTCTTGGCGAACTCACCGATCAGGTCACACCACTTTTTCTGTTCTTCAGTCAGGATACGCATACAGATTTTCCTCCAT
>CAYNZG010000103.1:0-5498 GCA_964401525.1 uncultured Ruminiclostridium sp. | reverse complement strand
GTCTCCTTCGAGTGCAGCGAGCAGGCCGGTATGCACATCAACGAGGACCACTTCATTGCCGAGATCATCGACCCCGACACCGGCGAAGTCCTGCCTGACGGCACCAAGGGCGAGCTGGTCTTCACCTCCATCACCAAGGAGGCCTTCCCCCTGCTGCGGTACCGCACCAAGGACATCTGCGTCCTGAACCGGACCAAGTGCTCCTGCGGCCGCACCCACGTCCGCATGGCGAAGCCCATGGGCCGCTCCGACGATATGCTCATCATCCGCGGCGTCAACGTCTTCCCCTCTCAGATCGAGGAAGTCCTGCTGAAGGTCAGCGGCGGCAACATCACCCCCAACTATCAGATCATCGTGGGCCGCGAGAACAACACCGACACCCTGGACATCAACGTGGAGATGAGCGAGGCTATGTTCTCCGACGATATCCGCTCCGTGGAGCGGGTGGAGAAGACCATCGTGGCACAGCTCCGCTCCATGCTGGGCATCGGTGCCAAGGTCCACCTGGTCAACCCCAAGACCATCGCCCGCAGCGAGGGCAAAGCCGTCCGCATCATCGACAACCGTAAGATTTAAGGAGGGACCCCACTATGTTGATCAAGCAGATCTCTGTTTTCCTGGAAAATGCCCCCGGTCAGCTCAGCGAAGTCTCCAAGATCCTGGGCGAGAACAACATCGATATGAGTGCCCTCTCCCTGGCTGACACCACCGAGTTCGGCATCCTGCGCCTCATCGTCAACGACCCCGAAAAGGCCTGCGATGTGCTCCGGGCCCAGAACTACATCGTCAAGCAGAACTACGTTCTGGCCGCTGTGGTGGACGACCGCCCCGGCGGACTGACCGGCGTGCTGGACATCCTGGCCAACGCCCATGTAGCCGTGGAGTATATGTACGCCTTCGTGGGCAGCCAGGACGGCCACGCCGTGGTGGTCATCCGTCCCGACAACGCCGAGACCGCCCTCAGCGCCCTGGACGAGAACCACGTCTCCACCCTGGACCCCAAGGATATCTATCGTCTGTAAACGCATCCCGATAAAAAATAAGCTTGGCTCCCGACGAAGGTCGGGAGCCAAGCTATTTTTTATTCTGCCAGCAGATCGGTCATGCTGCGCAGGCTCACCGCTAAGGTGGAGGCGTTGTGCAGCAGAGCCGAGGTGGCCGGGGGCAGGCCCCCCGCCACTCCTAGGCCGATGAGCATGGCGTTGAAGGACATGATGAACCGGTAGTTGTGGCGGATGCGGCCCATGAGCGCCGCAGAGAGCTGCCGCAGGGTCGCCAGGGTGTGCAGGTCCTCTGCCGCCAGGGTGATGTCCGCGATCTCCCGGGCGATGGCTGCGCCGCTGCCCATGGCGATGCCCGCGTCGGCCTCCGACAGGGCGGGCGAATCGTTGACCCCGTCCCCGATCATGATGACCTTCCGACCGGCCTCGTGCTCCCGGCGGACAAAGGCCGCCTTGTCCTCGGGCAGGACCTCTGCGTGGTACTCATCCACCCCCACGGCAGCGGCCACCGCCCGGGCGGTCTTCTCGTTGTCGCCGGTCATCATGACCACCCGGCGGAGACCCAGACTGTGGAGGGTCTGCACCACCTGGGCAGCCTCCTCCCGCAGGGGATCCTCGATGCAGATGACGGCGGCCAGCACCCCGCCGATGGCCAGGTACAGGTGGGAGTACTGATCCGGCAGGTCCTCAAAGGTCTGCTCCTCCCCGGCCGGGATGACGCAGCCCTCATCCTGGAAGACGAAGTGATAGCTGCCGATGACCGTCTTCTCCCCGTCCACGGTGCTGGAGATGCCGTGGGCCACCACATACTCCACCTTGGAGTGCCGCTCCTCGTGGGTCAGGCCCCGGGCCTTGGCCTCGGCCACCACGGCGTTGGCGATGGAGTGGGGGTAGTGCTCCTCCAGGCAGGCCGCCAGCCGGAGCATCTCCTGGGCATCCTTCCCGCCGAAGGGGCGCACCTGGGCCACCGTGGGGCAGGCCCGGGTCAGGGTGCCGGTCTTGTCGAAGACGATGGTGTCCGCCTCGGCCACGGCCTCCAGGAACTTGCCGCCCTTCACGGCGATGTGATGGGTCCGGCCCTCCCGCATGGCCGAGAGCACCGCGATGGGCATGGCCAGCTTCAGGGCGCAGGAGAAGTCCACCATGAGGATGGACAGGGCCCGGGTGGCGCTGCGGGTGAGCAGATAGGTCAGGACGGTGCCCCCCAGGCTGTAGGGTACCAGCCGGTCCGCCAGGTGGGAGGCCTTGCCCTCGGCGGCGGACTTGAGCTTTTCCGACTCCTCGATCATCTTCACGATGCGGTCGTACCGGCCGCTGCCGGAGCTCTTGCTGACGGTGATGATGCACTCCCCTTCCTCCACCACCGTGCCGGCATAGACATAGCTGCCGTCGGCCTTGTGGACCGGGAGGGACTCGCCGGTGATGGAGGCCTGGTTGACCATGGCCTCCCCGCCGGTGACCTTGCCGTCCAGAGGGATCATGCTGCCGGTGCGGACCACCACCTGGTCCCCCACCCGGACCCGCTCCAGAGGAACGGAGATCTCCTGGCCGTCCACCAGCGTCCAGACGCTGTCGATGTTCAGGGACATGGTCCGGGCCAGGTCGTCCACAGACTTCTTGTGGGTCCACTCCTCCAGGATCTCGCCGATCTTCAGCAGGAACATGATGGAGCTGGCGGTGTTGAAGTCCCGCCGCAGGACGGAGACGGTGATGGCCGTGGCATCCAGCACCGCCACCTCGATCTTCCCCTGGCGCAGACAGTCCAGGCTCCGCTTCAGATACCCCGCTGCCTTGACGGTGGAGATAGCCGCCCGCAGAGGCATGGGGAAGAACGCCTTGCGCACGAAGCGCATGAGGACCGTGGTCACCAGCTTGTCCTCATACTCCCGGTTCAACGCCCGGCCCGTGTGCTCCGGGACCAGGTCCCGGGCCGCCTCATAGGTGAAGGCCGCCAGGGCGGCTAAAATGGGGCCACGGTCCCCGGAAAAGGCGATAACAGCGTCGCAGGTCCGGTCATAGACCTTCACCTCTGCGACCCCCTGCACCTGCCGCAGGTAGTACTCCACCTGATCGGCCTGGTCCAGGGTCATCCGCTTCTGGACCAGGCGGACCCGCAGACGACCCCGGCTCTCGTGCAGAATTTTACATTTCATGATAAGCCCTCCTCAGGACCCCAGAGGGTCCACAAGCTGAAACGGAGAGGATGGGTCCCATCCTCTCCGCTTTGGTCATGCTTCCGAATCGTTCTCTTCGCAGGCCGCATCCTCTGCGTCCAGGATGATGGCTTCCTCTGCCTGGGCACGGTCCTCGTTGATGAGCTTGGCATCGGCCAGGATGTCCTCGGTGTTTTCCTTCACGGTGGTCACCGCAGTCATCACGCATTCCTTGGCCCGCAGAACGGCTGCCGTGGTCTGGGTGTAGACCTTCTTTGCGTCCTTGCTGCCCAGGATCCGCAGACCGGCCGTGCCAAAGGCCAGGCCGCCGGCAAACAGGGCCACTTTGTTCCAGTTGATCTCCATGCTTCGTGCGCCTCCTTACTTTCGTTCGTATCCGGTCACGATGGTGAGCAGAAAGAACGCCACCGTGAGCCAAGAAAACAGCTTATGCTTTTTCATGGTTTCACCAGCTTTCTTTGAATTCTTTAAGCATATCGGATGCATTGCGAATTTTCCACTCCGATCGGGCGGGATTTAAGCCCGTTCCTCCCGTTCCGCCCGTCTCTGCCTCCGGCGGTACCCCATGGGTGAGACCCCCATGACCTGGCGGAAGACCTGGGCAAACTTGCTGCCGTTCTCATACCCCACCTGCCCGGCGATGGTCAGCACGCTCTCGTCGCTCTCCCGAAGCAGGTGGGCCGCCAGGGCCATCTTCTCCTGCCGGACGTAGCTGTGGATGGACATGCCGCAGCAGGCCCGGAAGCTGGTCTTCAGGCGGGTCTGGCTCACGGACAGCCGCTCGGCCAGCTCCGCGATGGTCACCCGCCGCCCCAGGTTGGCCAGCAGGTAGGCGCAGGCCTCCCGGGTCAGCCGGGTCTCCTCGGTGCACTTTTCTTCTGTCATTTCAATATTTCCCATTTTCTCCGGTCTCCTTAGTTAGTTTCAGCTAACTCATGGTCGAAAACAAAGCCGTCTCGGTTAGAGTCGGCTAACTGCAATCATTATAGCACTTCCGGAAGAAATGTCAATGGGAGCACCGCCATCCGGACAGAAAAACCGGGCGGCTCGGTGACCCGAACCGCCCGGTGGATGGTAGAGTTGAAATGCAGTCGGCAAAGCTTATGCCTGGCCCAGCTGCTTTGCGATCTCTTCTGCGAAGTTCTCCTGCTTCTTCTCCAGGCCCTCGCCGCGCTCGTAACGATAGAAGCCCTTGACCTCGATGGTGCCGCCCAGTTCCTTGGCGACAGCAGCAACGTGCTTCTCCACGGAGGTCTTGTTTTCCTTGACGAATGCCTGCTGCATCAGGCAGTTCTCCTCGTAGAACTTGCCCATCTTGCCCTGAACGATGCCTTCCTTGACCTTGTCGGGCTTGGCAGCCATCTTGGGGTCGTTGGCCAGCTGAGCCAGCTGGATCTCCTTCTCCTTGTCCAGGGTCTCCTGGCTCACGGCGGACTTATCCAGGAAAGCGGGGTTCATAGCTGCGATCTGCATAGCAATGTCCTTGCCCAGCTCGATGACAGTCTCGTTCTCCTCCAGGCCGGCGGAGACGTTCATGTTCAGCAGGACGCCGATGCGGCCGCCCATGTGGTTGTAAGCGATGGAAACGCCTTCCATGTAACGCTCGAAACGGCGGATCTTGATGTTCTCGCCGATGGTCAGGACCATGTCCTGCTGAGCCTGCTCGACGGTCATGCCGGTCTTGCGGTAAGGCAGGGTCATCAGGGTCTCCATGTCGGAGGGACCCCACTTAGCCACCACGTAGCAGACGTTCTTTGCGAAGTCCAGGAACTTCTCGTTCTTTGCCACGAAGTCGGTCTCAGCGTTGACTTCGACCAGAGCAGCGCCGTCAGCGAAGACTTCAGCGTAAGCCACGCCTTCAGCAGCGATACGGCCAGCCTTCTTCTGAGCAGCGGCCAGGCCCTTCTCACGCAGGAACTCGACAGCCTTGTCCATGTCGCCGTCGGTCTCAGCCAGAGCCTTCTTGCAGTCCAGCATACCAACGCCGGTCATTTCGCGCAGTGCCTTAACATCAGCAGCAGTAAATGCCATGATAAATACCTCCAATTATAATATTTGTGTTATTCCGAAGCAAGTGCCCGCAGACACGGGCACTTGCCAAAAAAGACTGAATTATTCAGCAGCCTCGGCCTTCTCGGCAGCGTCAGCGCCCTGCTTGCCTTCCTGGATGGCGTTAGCCATGACGGAAGAGATCAGGCGGATAGCGCGGATAGCGTCGTCGTTGCCGGGGATGACGTAGTCGATCTCGTCGGGGTCGCAGTTGGTGTCAACGATAGCGACGATGGGGATGTTCAGCTTGCGGGCCTCGTTGATGGCGTTGCGC
>CAYNZG010000102.1:0-5519 GCA_964401525.1 uncultured Ruminiclostridium sp. | reverse complement strand
GCGCAGCCTGAGCCTGGGCACCGAGGGCGCGAACGCGGTCGCTTATCTGTAAAGGCATTTCACATTACATCCTTTGATATTTATAGATTTTTCATGGAGAAGGACGCGATGAGCTTGGCGGCGGCCGTCACATCGGACTGCTCCACCATCTCCACGGGAGAGTGGACATAGCGGCAGGGGATGGAGATGCCGCCGGTGACCACACCGGCCCGGCTCACATGGATGGAACCGGCGTCGGTCCCCCCTGCTGTGAGCACATCTCTCTGACAAGGAATTTTACTTGACAGCGCAAGTTCTTCAAGGGTTTTCACCATTTCCGGGTGGCAGATCACGGAGCTGTCCATCACCTTGATGGCTGCGCCGCCGCCCAGGACCGCGGTGCCCTTCTTGCTGTCCTCGGCCTCCCGGGCCAGGGTCACATCCACGGCGATGCCGTAGTCCGGATCGATGGCATAGGCCACGGGCTTGCTCCCCCGCAGGCCCAACTCCTCCTGAACGGTGAAGACGAAATAGAGGTCCGCCGTGTGGTCGCGGATCATGCTCAGGGCCTCCAGCATGGCGGCGCAGGAGATGCGGTTATCTAGGTAGGGCGAGACCAACCGGGACTCCAGCCGATAGGCGGGCATGACGGAGACGGCGGTGTCCCCCACCTGGACCAGGCGGCGGGCATGGGCCTCGTCCCTGGCACCGATGTCCAGGTAGAGGTCGTTGACGGTCAGGTCCTTGCCGTCTCCCTTCCGCCTGGCCACCACGCCGGTGACCCCGTTCTGGAACCGGAAGGGGGTGTGCAGGATGCTCTCGGGATGGATGCCCCCCAGCTTGCCGAAGGACAGGAAGCCGTCCTTGTCGATGTGGGTGACGATGAGGCCGATGCTGTCCATGTGGGCGGCGAACATCACCTTGGGTCCGGTCCCCTTTTTATGGACGATGAGGTTGCCCATGGTGTCGATCCGGCAGTCGTCGGCGTAAGGCTCCGCCAGACGCTGGATAGCGGCGGCGATCTGCCGCTCATTGCCGGAGGGACCGTGACAGGCATTCAGCATTTGAATCACAGACAAATAATCCATTGGTTCTCTCCTCCTTCACAGGGTAGAAACGGCTTCGATGAACAGCCGGGCCAGGGTCAGGATATGGCTGCAGTCCTCCAGGGAGGCCACGCTGGAGGGGGCGTGCAGATAGCGCACGGCGGCAGAGATGGCCGCCACGCGGACCCCTTCCTTGCTG
Source organism: uncultured Ruminiclostridium sp. (assembly GCA_964401525.1). Classification (GTDB taxonomy): domain Bacteria; phylum Bacillota; class Clostridia; order Oscillospirales; family Oscillospiraceae; genus Evtepia. The sequence goes on along the minus strand of CAYNZG010000102.1, from coordinate 4,295 downwards.
CGCTGGATGGCCCCGGCATCGGTGCCGCCGGAAATATACTCCTTGGTCTGCCAGGGGATCCGGTTCTGCTCCGCCAGGTCCCGCAGCAGCTCAAACAGGCCCCGGTCATAGACAGTGGCCCCGTCCATAAAGGGCACCACCGGCCCCTTGCCGGGGGCGCAGACCTTTTGGCGGTCCGCCATGGCGGGCAGGTCGGCGGCGGTGGTCCCCTCTAACACTAAGGCGATGTCCTGGGTCACGGAGAAGGCCGCGCCAAAGGCCCCGCGGGTCCCCACCTCCTCCTGGACGGTGAAGACGAAGGTGCAGTCCATGGGAAGGTCTTCCCTGCACAGCTCCACCATGACGGCGCAGCCGATGCGGTCGTCAATGGCCTTGGCCTTCAGCAGGCCGTGGCCGAACTCCACCACATCGGAGTCGAACACGGCCACATCCCCCAGAGAGACCAGGGCTTCCGCCTCCTCCCTGCTGGCTGCGCCGATGTCCAGATAAAAATCTTTCAGCTTGGGGACCTTCTTCTCCTCCTCGGGGCTGGTCAGGTGATAGGCCTTCAGGCCGATGACACCGGGGAGCTGCCGCTCCCCCACCAGGACCCGCTTGCCCAGCAGGACCCGGCGATCGATGCCGCCCACGCAGCTGAACTTCAGGTAGCCCTCCTCGGTGATGGCCCGGATCATCAGGCCTACCTCATCCATGTGGGCGGCCAGCATCAGCTTTTTCGCGCCGGGGACGCGCCCCTTCTTCTCTGCGATGAGGTTCCCCATGGCATCCACCCGGAGGTGGTCCACATGGGGCGCGATCTGGCTGCGGATATAGTCCCGCACAGCGTCCTCCCGGCTGGACACGCCGGGCAGGGCGCAGAGGGTCTTTAACGTATCAATCAGCAAGGGTAGCCCCTCCTTCCGTGCCCAGGTCCCGGACGAAGGCCGCCAGCAGGGCGGCGGTGTCCTCCAGGTCGCTCAGGGCCAGGGTCTCCACCGGGCTGTGCATATACTTCAGCGGCAGGGACAGGACCGCCGTGGCGATGCCCTCCCGGGCCGTCTGGACCCGCCAGGCATTGGTGCCGGTGTTCCCTGCCATGACCTCGGCAGACCAGGACAAGCCCAGCTCCTCCGCCTTGGTCCGGAACCGATCGCTCATCCAGCGGGTGATGTTGGGGCCGATGCCGATGGCCGGCCCCTTCCCTGCCGGGAAGGTCTCATCTCTGGGGCCGTCGGGGGTCCGGGCGTGGGTCACGTCCACGGCCACGAAGCAGTCCGGCTCTATGGCGAAGGCTCCCACCAGGGCACCGCCGCCGTTGGTCTCCTCCCGGCTGCTGCCCAAGAGATAGAGGTCCACGTCCAGGTCGGTGTCTTTCAGCAGCTCTGCGGCCCGGAGCAGGGCGGCAAAGCCCGCCCGGTCATCCAATGCCTTGGTGCTGACCACCTGGTTCTCCAGGACCCGGAAGGACCCTCTCGGCACAGCGAAGGTCCCGATAAGGGCTTCCCCTTCTTCCTGGGTCAGCCCGGCATCGATATACAGCTCCGACAGCGGGAGGCTCTTGTCTGCGTCTCCGGCCTTCTGCACATGGGGCGGCAGCACCGCCACCAGGCCGAAGGTGGGCGGGTCGGTCAGCAAAGTGACCTCCCGGTCCGGCAGCATCCGGGGGTCGATGCCCCCCACGGAGCGGAAGCGGAGGAAGCCGTCCTCCGCCCCGGTGATGAGCAGCCCCACCTCGTCCAGGTGGGCATCCAGCACCACCCGCCTGGCGTTGGGCTTACCGCACCGGCGCAGGCCGACGGCGTTGCCGAACCGGTCCGTCCAGACCTCGTCCATCAGCGGGCGCAGAAGCTCCAGCGCGGCCTCTGTCACCGGCCCTTCCCGGCCGGAGGGGCCGGAGGCCAGACAGAGCCGCTCTAAGATCTCGTAGATATCCATGGGAACTCCTTACTGTAACTCGTTGACGATCTGCTTGAACGTCTGCCCCCGCTGGGCAAAGTTCTTGAAATGGTCGAAGGAGGCGCAGGCTGGAGACAGGATGACCACATCCCCCTCCTCTGCGGCCTGATGGGCTGCCAGGACGGCGGCCTTGAAGTCGTCCTCCCGCAGGATCTCGGGGCGGCCTGCCTGGTAGCCCTCGGCGGTCACCACGGCCTGTTCGATCTTCTCTGCGGTGTGGCCGGTGAGGACCAGGGTCTTCACCCGGTCCTGGACCTCCTTGCCCAGGATATCGAAGGGGATCTTCTTGTCATAGCCTCCGGCGATGAGGATGACCTTCTGCTTGAAGGATCGCAGACCGGCGATGGTCCGGGTGGGGCTGGAGGCAATGGAGTCGTTGTAGTACCGCACGCCCCGGAGGGTGCGCACCAGCTCGATGCGGTGCTCTACGCCGGGGAAGGTCTCGGCGGTGTGGAGGATGATCTCGTCCGAAACCATCCCCTGGACGGCGGCGATGGCGGCCAGGTAGTTCTCTACGTTGTGCAGGCCGGGGATCAGGATCTGCGCAGGGTCGAAGAGTCTCCGGCACTGGCCGTCTCTGGCCACGATGATCTGGTCGTTCTCCACGAACACGCCGTTGTCCAGGCTCTGGCGGCGGCTGAAGGTCAGCACCCGGCCGGGGGCGCGGGAGGCCATCTCCCGGGTCAGGTCGTTGTCCTGGTTGAAGATGGCGATGCCCTCCCGGCCCTGGTGGGAGAAGATGTTCTCCTTGGCCTGGGCATACTCCTCCATGGACTTGTGGATGTCCAGGTGGTTGGGAGACAGGTTGGTGAAGACGGCGATGTCCGGGCTGGCCTGGAGGGTCATGAGCTGGAAGGAGGACAGCTCCAGCACGGCCACATCCTCCTTTTTCATGTCCCCGGCCTCAGACAGCAGGGGCTTGCCGATGTTGCCCCCCAGGTGGACGGTGTACCCGGCGTTTTTCAGCATCTCAGAGATCAGGGTGGTGGTGGTGGTCTTGCCGTCGCTGCCGGTGACGGCGATGATCTTGCAGGGGCAGACCTGGAAGAAGACCTCCATCTCCGAGGTCAGCAGGCTCCCCTTCTCCTGGGCGGCCAGGAAGGGCGGGATGTCCGGCCGGATGCCGGGGGAACGGAAGATGATGTCCTGGTCCAGCCCGTCCAGATAGGTCTCGCCCAGATGGAGCTCGGCCCCCAGGGCCTCCAGCTCCTGGGCCAGCGGGCCGAAGTTTTCCCGGGGTGCCTTGTCACAGGCGGTGACGGAGATCCCTGCCCCCAGCAGGGTCTTGATGAGCGGCGTGTTGGAAACGCCGATGCCGATGACGGCAACGCGCTTTCCCTGGATGGAATCCAAATATTCTTGTAAAGTGATGGCCATACGCCCTTCCTCCTATCGTGCAACGGACCGGCGCGGCCCGGACCGGGCCGACCTTCCGGCAGAATATAACAATGACAGGTTATTATACCCCGAACCCCCTTGGATTGCAAGCCGTCCCCGCCGGGAAAACCCGGACAGGCGTGCCCCGGAAAAGAACGCGAAAAAAAGAAAATTTATACTTGACAGCCGTATCGTTCTGTGATAGTATCACCATCGAACAGTTCAGTTAGTTGACGCTAACGTCACATACATTTGGAGGAATCATGAATCTGACTGAAGCAAAGGCCGGCGATGTCTATACCGTTCAGGAGATCGTGACGGACGACGAGGAAATGGACGCGTTCCTGTTTTCTCTGGGGTGCTACAACGGCCAGTCTGTCACCGTCATCCGGCATCTGAAGGGCGGCTGCATCGTCTCCATCAAGGACGGTCGTTATACCATTGACAACCAGTTGGCAGAGGCCATCGTCATTTCATAACTGAAAATAAATGTGGTGAAACCCTCACCACATTCATTTTTCCCATGGAGTTAGTTTCTGCTTACTCCATGGGATGCGTGGTGTTTCAGCACCACGTATCTTTTTCCTGCAAAGTTAGTTGTTGCTTACTGTTTTCCGGCCTGATCCGGAAAAAAACAAACAGGAGGGATCTAAGAGATGAGAATTGCTTTGACGGGCAATCCGAACAGCGGTAAGACCACCATGTACAACGCGCTTACCGGCAAGAACGAGCGCGTGGGCAACTGGGCCGGTGTTACCGTGGAGAAGAAGGAAAGCCCCATCAAAAAGAGCTTCCAGACCGGCAGCGAAGACCTGATCGTGGTGGACCTGCCCGGTGCGTATTCCATGTCCCCGTTCACTTCGGAGGAATCCATCACCAGCGCCTATGTGAAGCACGAAAACCCCGATGTTATCATCAACATCGTGGACGCCACCAACCTGAGCCGCAGCCTGTTCTTCACCACCCAGCTGCTGGAGCTGGGC
>CAYNZG010000101.1:0-5546 GCA_964401525.1 uncultured Ruminiclostridium sp. | reverse complement strand
CCAGGGCTTTCTTCTTGCTGATGCGCTCTTCCTCCCGGGCCAGCTCCGCGGAGCTTTCGATGCCCAGCTTGTTTTCTAAGGCCATGGGCCCCCCTCCTTTCCGACTCTATTAAAATATTATACCGCTGCGGAGCCGGTCACGCAACCGTTTCTGCCGACGGCAGGTCCAGAGGATAAAAAAAGAGACATCCATTCGGATGTCTCTCTTGGTGCGCGAGGCGGGACTTGAACCCGCACGTGCGTAATGCACACTAGAACCTGAATCTAGCGAGTCTGCCAATTCCACCACTCGCGCTTGTCTCGCGCCAATCAACTGACCAGCGCAGGACTTATAATAGCATCACGACGAGGAAAAGTCAAGGCTTTTTTCGTCTTTTTTCAAAAACTTTTTTCGGGGCCTTACTTGGTGCCGAAGATGCGGTCGCCGGCATCGCCCAGACCGGGGACGATGTAGCCGTGGTCGTTGAGCTTTTCATCCAGGGCGGCGATGTAGATCTCCACATCGGGGTGGTCGGCCCGGACCCGCTCGATGCCCTCGGGGGCGGCCAGGATGTTCATGAGCTTGATGTGGGAGACGCCGTATTCCTTCAGGAAGGTGATGGCTGCGGAGGCGGAGCCGCCGGTGGCCAGCATGGGGTCCACCACGATGACATCACGCTGGGCGATGTCGGTGGGCATCTTGCAGTAGTACTTCACGGGCTCCAGGGTCTCGGGGTCGCGGAAGAGGCCGATGTGGCCGACCTTTGCGCCGGGGACCAGGGTGAGGATGCCGTCCACCATGCCCAGACCGGCCCGGAGGATGGGGACGATGGCCAGCTTCTTGCCGGAGATCTGGTGGGTGACTGCGTTGGCCACGGGGGTCTTGATGATGACCTCCTTCAGGGGCAGGTCGCGGGTGGCCTCATAGCACATAAGGGTGGCCACTTCGCTGACGATCTCGCGGAAGTCCTTGACGCTGGTGCTCTCATCCCGCAGGATGGACAGCTTGTGCTGCAGCAGGGGGTGGTCTAACAGATGTACGCGTTCCATATCCATAATGTCTCCTCTTTCTTTCCTTTTTATTTGGCAGCCTGTTCCCGTTCCAGCCGTTCGCGTTCGGCCTGGGACAGGCGATGATAGACAGGGTTCAGGTCGTTGGGGGAGCAGGTCTCTCCGGCCCGGGCCTTTTCCAGGGCCAGGCGGGCCACGCCCCAGGCGCTCTGCATCCGCAGGTTGGGGGGAGCCAGCCGCGCGGGGATCCCGGCGGCGGTGAGGGCCTCATAGCAGAGCTGGGCCCCGTCGCCCACCACGATCTGGGTGGTCTGGGTGTCCCGCAGTTCCTCCACCAGGTCCTCCAGGGCGATGGCCCGGTCCGAGGTGAGCCGATGGGGCTGCTGCCCGTCCACCCGGAAGCGAGCGTTGTAGACCTGCTTCCGGCGGGCATCCATGGCGGCGCAGACCTCGCCCTCCAGTCCGGCCAGGTTCCAGGCCATGGAGGCCAGGGTGGAGCACCCGGCGCAGGGCAGCTCGGCGGCCCAGGCCAGGCCCTTGGCGGCGGCTACACCGATGCGCAGGCCGGTGAAGGACCCCGGCCCCTCGGCCACGGCGATGAGGTCCACGTCCTGCATGGTCAGGCCGCAGCCCTGCAGCAGTTCCTCGGCCATGGGCAGGAGGGTCTGGCTGTGGGTGAGGCCGGTGTGGCGGAAGCTCTGGCCCAGCAGGGCCTCGTCCTCGCACAGGGCCACGGAGGCGGCCACGGCGGAGGATTCCAGTGCTAAGATCTTCATGGCTCCAGCCCCCTTACGGTGATGACCCGCTGGTCGTCCTGTTCGCCCCGGCGGATGTCGATGTAGATGGTGTCGGGCTCCAAAGCGTCCCGGATGTTCTCGCTCCACTCCACGGCGCAGATGCCGCCCCGACTGAGAAAGTCCTCCCAGCCGATGTCGAACAGCTCCTCCGAGGAGTGCAGACGGTACATATCGAAGTGGAACAGGGGAAGGGACCCGCCCTCGTATTCGTTTACGATGGTGAAGGTGGGGCTGGTGACCCGGTGGGGGATGCCCAGGCCCCGGGCCATGCCCCGGACAAAGGCGGTCTTGCCCGCCCCCAGGTCTCCGGTGAAGGCCACCACGGAGCCGGGCGGCATCTGGCGGACCAGCTCCGCGCCCAGGGCTTCGGTCTCTTCCACGCTGGCAGAATATTTTTCCATAGGATCTGATCCTTCTTTGCGTAGTTTTTGTTGAACAGAGCCATTCTATCATAAAAGGGAGAGGCTTGCACCCCTTCCTGACAAATTTTATGCGATTCGTCAACTAAAATTATGGAAAGCATTGCGGAAAGAGGGAAAAGCGCATGGGGAAATTTGTATTTCACGGGACCCACTGGCTCCTGCTGGGGCTGTGCGTAGGGGCCAGCCTCTTCGGCCTGGGGCTGATCTTTTCTGCCACCCGTTGGTCGCCGGAACTCCACGATGCCCTGTGGAAGCAGGGAGCGGCCTTAGCGGCGGGGCTGGTCATCTGCCTGGGGGTGGCGGCCCTGGACTTGCGGCGGCTCCTGGCCCGGTCCTGGTGGCTGCTGGCCCTGGGGAACGTGGGTCTCCTCCTGCTGCTCATTCCCCTGGGCAACGACGACGGCACCGGGAACAAGAGCTGGCTGGCCCTCCCCGGCGGGATCTTCAACGTGCAGCCTGCGGAGCTGGGGAAGATCCTGTTCATCCTCCTGCTGGCCCTCCAGCTTCAACGGCTTGCCCGACTGGGGATAAACCGCCCCAAGGCGGTCCTGCTGCTGGCGGGGCATGGGCTAGCCCTGTGCGCCCTGCTGTACGGGGTCTCCGGGGACCTGGGCATGGTGGCGGTCTACCTGGCCATCTATGGCGGGATGCTCTGGTCGGCGGGGGTCCACCCACTGTGGCTGTTGGGAGAGCTGGCAGCCGGCGTGGGGGCTGTGGTCCTGCTGTGGTCCCACCTGCCGGACTATGTGCGCCTGCGCTTTTTGGTGGTCCTGGACCACGACCTGGACCCTTTGGGCAAGGGCTTTCAGCAGGGCCGGAGCCTGCTGGCCCTCGGCTCCGGGCAGCTCACCGGACAGGGCTATCTCCAGGGGCTGCAGACCCAGAGCCAGGCTGCGTCGGCCCTGCCCGCCCGGCACACGGATTTCATTTTCTCCGTGGCCGGGGAGGAGCTGGGGCTGGTGGGGTGCCTGACCATCCTGCTCCTGCTGGGGGCCATCGTGGTGGTCTGCCTCCGGCTGGCCCGGCAGGGGGACAGGCTGTCCGGCTTCGTGGCCATGGGCGTGGCTGGGATGCTGGCGGCCCAGACGGTGCTGAACGTGGGCATGTGCCTTTACGTTGCCCCGGTGGTGGGGGTGACGCTGCCCTTTTTCAGCTATGGCGGCTCCTCTCTTTTGGCGGCCTACGGCGGGGTAGGGGTGGTCCTTTCCCTGACCCGGGACCGCTTTCCAGGAAGCGGCAGGGGCCTTGACTCATAAGGAACCCGGCCGGGGGAAGAATAGGGGTAGCCGAGCAAGAAGGAGGTAGTTTCATGCCGCAGCGATCATTCCGGCGCGGCGGGGCACTGCTGGTGCTCCCGGTGCTGCTGTTTTTCCTGGCCGTTCCGGCGCAGGCGCTCTTTGACCACGAGGACCGCCAAGCCGACAAGGCCCCGGCCCCCATCGCCGAGAACCTGAGCCTGACCACCTATCGGAATGTGGCGGTCCGCGGGACGCTGGCCGCCGTGGATCCCGAGGGCGGGCCTGTGACCTTCCAGGTCACCAAGAACCCCGCCCGGGGTGCCCTGACCTTTGACCAGGAGGGCGGGGCCCAGTTCACCTACACCCCCTATGAGGACAAGCTGGGGAAGGATTCCTTTGAATATGTGGCCATCGACAGCCAGGGCGACCGGTCTCAGACGGCCTTGGTCTCCATCCGCATCTCCAAGGCGGACACCAAGGTGACCTATTCCGACTTAGAGGGCCACCCGGCCCAGAAGGCCGCCATCCGCCTGGCGGAGGAGAAACTGTTCGTCGGGGAGCAGATGGGCGGGACCTGGTTCTTCCGGCCTGATGCCCCCGTGACCCGGGAGGAGTTCCTCTCCCTGGCCATGGACCTGGTGGAGATGGACATCCTGCCCCAGGCCACCCGGACGGGCTTTGCTGACGATGCCAGTATTTCCGTCTGGGCCAAGCCCTATGTGGCCTCGGCCTACCGCTCCGGCATGGTCCGGGGGACGGTGACGGAGACCGGCGGCCTGGCCTTTGGCCCGGACCGGGCCATCACCTGCTCTGAGGCCGCGGTGATGCTGTCCCGGCTGCTGGGGGTCACGGACGTGGCCGCCTCCGGCCAGACGGCGGCGGAGACCGCCCCGGTCTGGGCCTATCAGTCTGTGGTCAACCTGGCGGCGGTGGGGGTCCTCCAAGCCACCGACACCGTGGAGGGGACCCTGACCCGGGGCCAGGCAGCGGAGCTGCTCCTGTCCGCCCTGGACATGCTGGAGTTCCGGGCAGAGAACCGATAAGAGGCCACGGCCCCGGGGCGGCTGCAAACAAAAAAAGAGCTGTCTCATCATGAGACAGCTCTTTTTTTGTTTGTTTCAGGGATGATCGACGAGGTCCTCCTCGCAGAAGGGACACTGCGGAGGCAGGTCCCGGTAGAGGATCAGGCTCTTGCCGCAGTGGGGGCACTTGCAGAAGCGGCGGAAGAAGAAGGAGGCCAGCAGGCAGACCACGCCGAAGACACCCATGAGGTAGAAGGCGGCGGGGTTGGCCGAGCGGTCAGCAATGAACAGGGACAGCAGACAGATGATTCCCATGACCAACATGATGTGGGTCGCAGAACGGGCAATAGAAAAACGCATGGACTCTCCTTACTTCTTACTTCATCAGCAGATACATAACAGCTTTCTGGGCGTGCAGACGGTTCTCTGCCTCGTCGAAGATCTCGTCGGCGTGGGCCTCGAAGACCTCGGCGGTGATCTCCTCGCCCCGGTGGGCGGGCAGGCAGTGCTGGACCATGGCGCCCTCGTGGGCCACGGCCATGACGGCATCGTTGATCTGATAGCCCTCAAAGACCAGCTTGCGCTCGTTGAACTCGCCCTCCTGGCCCATGGAAGCCCACACGTCGGTGTAGAGCACGTCGGCGTCCTTGGCGGCCTCTAGGATATCGGGGGTGCACTGGAACATGCCGGGGTACTCCTTGGCGAACTCCAGGATGGCGGGGTCGGGCATGTAGGTCTCGGGGCAGGCGATAGCCACCTTCATGCCCATCTTCAGACAGCCCACGGCCAGGGAGTTGGCCATGTTGTTGCCGTCGCCGATGTAGCACAGCTTCAGGCCTTCCAGCTTGCCCTTGTGCTCCCGGATGGTCATGAGGTCAGCCAGGACCTGGCAGGGATGGCAGAAGTCGGTGAGGCCGTTGATGACGGGGATGGTGGCGTACTTGGCCAGGGTCTCCACTTCCTCCTGAGCGAAGGTGCGGATCATGATGCCGTCGCAGAAGCGGGACAGGACACGGGCGGTGTCCTCCACGGGCTCGTTGCGGCCGATCTGGCTGTCCTTGTCGGACAGGTAGATGC
>CAYNZG010000100.1:0-5578 GCA_964401525.1 uncultured Ruminiclostridium sp. | reverse complement strand
ATGATGGGAGAATAGACCTTGTCGCCGAAGCGGACATAGGTGACCACTCTGCCGCCGCGCTGGCTCATGCCGTGGACCTCGGAGACCTTCACGTCATAGCCTGCGTTCACCAGCAGGTGCCCCAGCATTTTGGAGGCCAGAAGAGAGCCCTGGCCGCCCACGCCGACGATCATAATATTCACTGTTTCCATACTGCTTCCTCCTTATACGAGCAGGGCATCCCGGTGGCACATCTGCATGCACACCTGGCAGCCCACACACTGGGTCTTGTCGATCTCTACCTGACCGGCCCGCAGGCTCAGGGCGGGACATCCGATCTTCATGCACAGGCCGCAGCCGTTGCACTTGTCCGGGTCCACCTTCAGGGGCGGGGCCTTCTGCACGCTCTTGAGCATCACGCAGGGGCGGCGGGAAATGATCACCGACGGCTCCTCTGCCTCCAGCTCCTCCTTCAGGACCTTGTCCACTTCCTTCAGCTGATAGGGGTCCACCACCCGGACCCGCCGGAACCCGACGGCCCGGCACAGGGCCTCCAGGTCGATCTGCCCCGCCGGTTCGCCCCGCAGGGTCTTGCCGGTGGTGGGGTTCTGCTGGTGGCCGGTCATGCCGGTGATAGAGTTATCCAGGATGATGACCGTGGAGTTGCTGCGGTTATAGGCGATGTCCGTGATGCCGGTGATGCCGGAGTGGGCAAAGGTGGAGTCACCGATGACGGCCACGCTGTGCTTCTCGTGCTCCGCACCGCCTGCCAGATTGAAGCCGTGGAGGCCGGAGCAGGAGGCACCCATGCAGACGTTCAGGTCCAGGGCATTCAGAGGCGGCATGACCCCCAGGGTATAGCAGCCGATGTCGCCGTAGACCATGCATTTGTTCTTGGAGAGGGTGTAGAACACGCCCCGGTGGGGACATCCCGCGCACATGACCGGGGGACGGCCGGGGACCTCATCCTCCAGGCAGACGGTCTCCTTGGCGGCCCGGCCCAGACACTGGGCGATGCGCCCCTGGGTCAGCTCGTCCACCATGGGGAAGCAGTCCTTGCCGGTGACAGCCACGCCGATCTGGCGGCAGTGGTTCTCGATGATGGGTTCCAGCTCCTCGATGACCAGGACCTTGTCCACCTGGGCGGCAAAGCTCTTGATCTTCTCCACGGGCATGGGCCAGGACAGGCCCAGCTTCAGGACGCAGGCCTCCTCGCCGAAGACCTCACGGACATACTGGTAGCTGGTGGAGGAGGTGATGATGCCCACAGAGGTGTCCTTCCCCATCTCCACCCGGTTCAGGTCGGTGGTCTCGGCAAAGGCCGTCATGGCCTTGGTGCGCTCCTCCACCCGGTAGTGGGCCTTCATGGAGTTGGTGGTCATCATGACCCGGAGGGGATCCTTGACATAGTCCTTCTTGGGGACCTCCTGGCGCTGGCCCCGGACCACGATGCTCTGGGAGTGGGCGATGCGGGTGCAGGTGCGCACCAGGATGGGGGTGTGGTACTCCTCAGAGAGCTGGAAGGCCCGCTTGGTGAACTCCAGGGCCTCCTGGGAGTCCGAGGGCTCCAGCATGGGGATCTTGGCGGCGATGGCGTAGTGCCGGGAGTCCTGCTCGTTCTGAGAGGAGAACATCCCGGGGTCATCTGCCACGCAGATGACCAGCCCTGCCTCCACCCCCTGGTAGGAGATGGTGAAGAGGGGGTCGGCAGCCACGTTCAGGCCCACGTGCTTCATGCAGCAGGCGGCCCGCTTGCCGCCCACGGCGGCCCCGTGGGCCACCTCTAAGGCGACCTTCTCGTTGGGGGCCCACTCGCAGTAGATCTCCGGGTACTTGGCCGCTTCCTCCGTGATCTCTGTGCTGGGGGTGCCGGGATAGCTGGAGATCACGCAGCATCCGGCTTCGTATAATCCACGGGCAACCGCTTTGTTGCCCAACATCAGTTCTTTCATCAGGTTCCTCCCTGCTCTGTCTCTGGCTGGGCCGGGGCACCGGTCTCCTCGCTGACCCGGTCCATGATCTCTCCCAGGGCACCGGTCCCGTAGTTCAGGACCCGGTTGACCCGGCTGACGGTGGCCGAGCTGGCCCCGGTCTCGTTGAGGATGGCGGTATAGACCTTACCGGCGTGCAGCATTTTCGCCACGTCAAACCGCTGCTCCATGGCACGCAGCTCTGTCACCGCGCACAGATCGTCGAAAAAGCGGCAGCATTCCTCCACAGTACGAAGAGAGACGATGTGTTCATACAGATCGAAGCTGCGCTCTTTTTTGCTGGCTCTGGGCATCTTTTCCGCTCCTTTTTCTGGTTCTGGCCTGGGCCGAACTTAACCTCTGTTCTGCTGGGCCACCAGCTGCTCGGCACCGTACCGCTTGCGCAGCACAGGCTTTTCGATCTTGCCGGTGGGGTTGCGGGGGATCTCCGCAAAGATGATCTTCTTCGGGCGCTTGTACCGGGGCAGATCCAGGCAGAAGTCGTTGATCTCCTCCTCGGTGCAGGTCTCGCCCTCCTTGATCTCGATGACGGCGCCGCAGATCTCGCCCAGGCGGCGGTCGGGCAGACCGATGACGGCCACGTCCTTGATCTTCGAATGGGCCCGCAGGAAGTCCTCGATCTGGACGGGATAGATGTTCTCGCCGCCGGAGATGACCACGTCCTTCTTGCGGTCCACCAGGAAGATGAAGCCGTCCTCATCCTGCATGGCCATGTCGCCGGTGTAGAGCCAGCCGTTCTTCAGGACCTCGGCCGTGGCCTCGGGGTTGTTGTAATAGCAGGTCATGACACCAGGGCCCTTGACGCAGAGCTCGCCCACGTCGCCCTGGGCCACCTCCTTGTCGTGCTCGTCCACGATCTTGACCTCCCAGCGGTAGCCGGGGATGCCGATGGCACCCACCTTGTGGATGTTGTCCAGACCCAGGTGGACGCAGCCGGGACCGGTGGACTCGGACAGGCCGTAGTTGGTGTCGTACTTGTGGTTCGGGAAATATTCCCGCCACCGGCGGATCAGGGACGGGGGCACCGGCTGGGCGCCGATGTGCATCAGCTTCCACTGGTCCAGCTCGTAGTCGGACAGCTTCAGGTCCCCGCGGTCCAGGGCATCCAGGATCTCCTGGGCCCAGGGCACCAGCAGCCAGACCAGGGTGCAGTGCTCGTCGGAGATGGCCTTGAGGATGATCTCCGGGGTGGTGCCCTTCAGCAGGACGGCCTTGCTGCCGGCAAAGAGGCTGCCCATCCAGTGGAACTTCGCGCCGGTGTGGTACAGGGGCGGGATGCACAGGAAGGTGTCGTCCCGGCCGATGCGGTGGTGCTTCTGCTCCATCTCGGCGGCCTGGGTCAGGCTCAGGTGCTTATGTAAGATGGCCTTGGGGAAGCCGGTGGTGCCGGAGGAGAAATAGATGGCGCCGTCGTCATCGTCGGTGATGAGGACCTGGGGCGGCGCAGAGGAGCAGTCCGCAGACAGCTCCCGATAGCTCTCGGCAAAGGTGGGGCAGTTGTCGCCCACATAGATGAGCAGGCGGCCCTTGCTGAGTTTAGGCTCGATGCTCTCGATACGGCCGATGAACTCCGGGCCGAAGACCAGCACCTGGACCTCCGCCAGGTCTGCGCAGTACTGGATCTCGTCGGCAGAGTAACGGAAGTTGAATGGGACCGCGATGGCCCCGGACTTCAGGATGCCAAAGTAGATGGGCAGCCACTCCAGGCAGTTATACATCAGGATGGCGACCTTGTCCCCCTTCTTCACACCACGGGAAATGAGCATGTTGGCAAACCGGTTCGCCTTTTCGTTAAAGACGTTCCAGGTGATCTCCCGGCGATAAGGCTGGTCGATGGTGGGCTGGATGAGGTCATACTCCTTCCAGGTCATCCGGCGGGTCTCCTTGACCTCCGGGTTCAGCTCCACCAGGGCCACTTCGTTGCCATAGAGCTTCACATTGCGTTCCAGAAAATCGATGACAGGCATATTGGGACAGTCCTTTCACAGGCAAAAGCTTCTCGCAAAAAACTTCAACCTTTACAGCTTTAAATTGCAATACTTATAATTTAGCACGGAAGACCTGGAAAGTCAAGGAAAATCGACAGTTCTCGTCCTTCCGTCCAAATGATGCAAACAGCCGCCGGAGAAAACCCTCCGGGCGGCTGTTCAGCTCGTGGAAAATGGACCAACTTCCCCCTCCCCCGCCGTTCCTTCTTCAGACCCCCATTTTCTCCGGAGAAAATGGGGCGAAAAGAGCGCCGGGGCTGGGGTGGGATCTCGCCATCGTGCCTGCGGCTCTGCGTCGACAGGCAGTCCATAGTGCGCCCACCGGCTGGGCGCGCGGGAGCGTGGTCCCAGACCTGCCGGGAATGACTGACAAAGCCTCGGTCACGTCGCGGCACTTTGGTCTTACAGGCCGGCGGAGGTCTCCAGCTCCCGCAGCAGGGCCTCGGCCTCCCGGGCCACGTCCTGCAGGGCACCCTCGTCGAAGGGAGAGCGGAGCCCGGCCTCCCGCACCAAGTCGGTGAAGACCTGCTCGCCGCCCTGGGAGAGCAGACGGACATAGCGCCGGAAGGCATCGGGATAGTCCTTCCGGGAGGCCAGCAGGAACTGCAGGGCCGTCGTCTGGGCCAGACAGTAGTCGATATAATAGAAGGGGGTCTCGTAGATGTGCATCTGGTACTGCCAGCGGGTCCCCTCCTCCAGGTAGGGCACGCCGTCGAAGCAGATGTGGGGGCGGAACTCGGCCTCCAGGGCCCGCCAGGCGGCCTTGCGCTCCTCGGGGGTCCACTGGGGGTTCTCATAGACCTGCCGCTGGAAGTCGTCCACGATGGTTCCGTAGGGCAGGAAGGACAGGGCATCCAGCAGGTGCATGAACTTGTACCGCTCGGCATCCTCGCCGAAGAAGTGCTCCATATAGGGCCAGGCGAAGAACTCCATGCTCATGGAGTGGGTCTCGGCGGTCTCCATGCCGCCCACGTTCAGCTCCACCACATACTTGTTGTCTGCGGTGGTGTAGTCGGCAAAGGCGTGACCGGCCTCGTGGGTCACCACGTCCACATCCCCGGCGGTGCCGTTGAAGTTGGCCAGGATGAAGGGCTGGTGGTAGGCCATAAAGCTGGTGCAGTAGCCGCCGCCCCACTTGTTCTTCCGGGACTCCACGTCGAAGGCCTCGGTCTCCAGCATAAAGTCGAAGAACTTCCCGGTCTCCGGGCTCATGTCGTGATACATGGCCTTGGCGGCGGCGAAGATCTCCTCCTTGCCGCCCTTGGGGGCGGGGTCGCCCTGGGGGAAGATGAGGTCATAGTCGTAGACCATCAGCCGGTCCACGCCCAGCCGCTTGCCCACCTCGGTGCGCAGGCGGGAGACCACGGGCACGATGTCCCGGCGGACGTTCTCCCGGAACCGCTTGACCTCCTCGGGGCCATAGCACAGGCGGCCCATGCGGTAGTAGCCCAGCTCCACAAAGTTTTTGTAGCCCATCTTTTTGGCCATCCGGTCCCGGACCTGGACCAGCTCGTGGAAGATGCTGTCCATCTCTTTGCTGTGGGCCTGGAGTGTCTTGCCCAGGACCTCATAGGCCTGGTTGCGGGTGGCCCGGTCCGTGGTCTTGGCATACTTCATGTT
>CAYNZG010000099.1:0-5640 GCA_964401525.1 uncultured Ruminiclostridium sp. | reverse complement strand
ACGGAGATACCATCCTTAGCGGAGCAGACGATGATCGCAGCATCCGCAGCGCGCAGGGCCTCCATCACTTCACCTGCAAAGTCGAAGGCACCGGGGGTGTCCAGCAGGTTGATCTTGCAGCCCTTGTACTCGATGGGGGCCACAGCAGTGGAGATGGAGATCTGGCGGCGGATCTCTTCAGAGTCGAAGTCGCAAACGGTGTTGCCGTCTGCGCTCTTGCCCATGCGTCCAATGGCATCGGTCATGAAGAGCAGACTTTCGGCCAGAGCAGTCTTACCGCTGCCGCTATGCCCCACCAGGCAGACGTTACGGATGTTTTGAACAGAATAACTCATAACAATGTTCTCTCCTTATTTACAGATAGGGGCGGGATGAATCTCCCGTACCATAATAACGGGGTCATTATCTCCATGTGTTAAATTATACAACAAAGTGGGTGACTTGACAACAGAAAAATATAAAAATTTACGATAAGTGAGAGCGCATCGAAAAATGTTGACAAACTGTTCCGAAAAACAGGGGGAAAATTACGATTCCGCAAGACGGAAATGATGCAGCTCGGGCTGTACACCGGACCGCGTTTTCCCAGTGGAATCGGGCATCTCAGGCCCCGTGTGGGTCGTCCCGCAACTCCCGCTTGATCCCGGCAGTGACCCGGTAGACATCCTCTAAGGTGGAGATCTTGGAGATCTCGCTCTTCCAGTATCCGGCATAGGGGATGCCCTTCAGATACCAGGCGTAATGCTTACGGGCTTCCAGGCAGGCGATCTTTTCGCTCTTATACTTGGCGGCCATCTCAAACTGCCGCACGGCTACGTCGCACCGCTCTGCCAGCGGGGGCAGGGGAGGGATGGGTTCGCCCTGGATGGCGGCCTTGGCCTGCTGGAAGATCCAGGGGTTGCCGAACACGCCCCGGGCGATCATCACGCCGTCGGCCCCGGTGTAGTTGAGGATGTGGGCGGCATCCTTCCCGGAGAACACGTCGCCGTTGGCGATGACCGGGATGGAGAGGGCGTTTTTCATCTCCCGGATGTAGTCCCAGTTGGCGGTGCCGGAGTACATCTGCACCTTGGTGCGGCCGTGGAGGGTGATGGCGGCCACCCCCAGGGACTCCAGCATCTTGGCCAGCTCCAGGCAGACGATGTTCCCCTTGTCCCAGCCCAGGCGCATTTTCACCGTGACAGGTTTGCCCTTGGCCCCCTTTATGGTGGCCTCGGCCACCCGGCAGGCCTTGTCCAGGTCCTTCAGCAGGCCGGATCCGTCGCCGTTGTTGGCCACCTTGGGCACGGGGCAGCCCATGTTGATGTCCAGAATGTCTGCGCCGGAGACCTCCATGGCGATGGCGGCGGCCTCCTCCATGCAGACGGGATCGCTGCCGAAGAGCTGGACTCCGGCGGGGTGCTCCCCCTCGTCCAGCCGCAGCAGGGGGAGGCTTTTTTTATCCTGATAGCACAGTGCCTTGGCACTGACCATTTCCGTGATGGTGTAAGCGGCACCCAGCTCCCGGCAGATGCTGCGGAAGGCCAGGTCCGTCACCCCGGCCATGGGGGCCAGGACCAGGGGAGAGTCGATGTGTACAGAACCGATCTGCATGTGGCGTTACCTCATTTTCAAAAAGTAGTACCCTATATCTTAGCATAGGTTGTGCGTTTCTGACAAGGGCGGCGACCCTTTCTGCGGGGATTTCGGATTGCAAATCCCAAGGAATGTTGCTATGATGAAAGACAGATGTTTTGGAACGAAACGAGTGGTAATATGGAGAAAAAGAGGAAAAAATTAGGTATTTTGCAACCGATCCGCACGGAGATCCGCTTCAGCGGCGAGAACCTTCGCATCAATGCCCGGGCCATGGTATTCGCCCTGGTGGCGGGCCTGGTGGTGGGCGTCGTCGGCGGCGGGTTCGCCCGCCTGCTGGACCTGGCGGTCCAGTTCCGGGAAGGGGTGAGCTGGGCCATCTTCCTGCTGCCCTTTGCGGGGCTGCCGGTGGTGTGGATGTATCGCCGGGGCGGCATCCGCACCGCTGGGGGCACCGATATCATCGTCCAGGCGGCCCGGGGAGAGCAGCCGGTCTCCCGGGTCCTGGCCCCGGTGATCTTCGCCTCCACGCTGCTGACCCATTTCTTCGGCGGCTCCGCCGGGCGGGAGGGCGCAGCTTTGCAGCTGGGCGGCTCCCTGGCGGAGCTGGTGCGCAAGCGGCTGCGCATCGGGGATGAGTTCGAGGACCTGGCCATCATGTGCGGCATGAGCGCCGGGTTCTCGGCGGTCTTTGGCAACCAGATCTCGGCCGTTATCTTCGCCCTGGAGATCTCCTGCGTGGGGATGCTCCCCATGGGGGCCTTGTTCCCCTGCGTGGTGTCCTCCATCACAGCGGGCCATGTGGCCCGGGCCATGGGGGAGCGGGCAGTGACCTACTACATCTCCGCCTCCACGCCCAACGCCCTGTTCTATGGAAAGGTCCTGGTGCTGGCGGTGGCCTGTGGTCTGCTGAGCATTTTGGTGTGCTACACCTTTTCCGGCGTGCGGAAGGGGCTGGAGCACCTGTTCCCGAACCCCTACCTGCGGGTGATGGCGGGAGGTGTGCTGGTGGTGGTCCTGACCCTGCTGCTGGGGACCAAGTATTACTTAGGCAGCGGTCAGGCCCTCATCGACCAGTCCGTGGGGAAGGGGGAGTGCCTGCCCTGGGATTTCCTCTTAAAACTCCTGCTGACGGCCATCACCCTGGGGGCTGGGTTCAAGGGGGGCGAGATCGTGCCCTCCTTTGCCATCGGCGCGGCCTTTGGCTGCGCGGTGGGGCCGCTGCTGGGGCTTCCGGCCTCCTATGCCGCCGCCGTGGGCATGATCGCCCTGTTCTGCGGCGTGACCAACTGCCCGCTGACCTCCCTGGTGCTGGGCTTTGAGGTCTTTCTCTTCTGCAACGCCGGAGGCTTTCTGGTGGCGGTGGCGGCCAGCTTCCTGGTCTCCGGCTACAGCGGCCTCTATGCCAAGCAGAAGTTCGCCTTCTCCAAGCTGGCCGACCACACCGGGACTGTCCCGGAGGAGGAGAGCATCCACCGCACATAACTGACAGAAAGCGACGGGAGATATCCTGTTGTCATTGCGGCCCATGGGATCCTGTGGTACACTGACCATAGACCCAACGGCGTACCGTGGAACAAAGAAAGGAAGGATATCTATGAAAAAATTGTTGACCATGCTCCTGACCCTGAGCCTGGTCCTGGGCCTGAGCATCTCCGCTTTTGCTGTCGGCAACAGCATGAACAATTTTGAGAAGACGGCGACCTACGGAGAGCAGTTCACCGATGTGGCCGCGTCCTATTGGGCCGCCGCCTCCATCAAGACCTGCTATGAGTACGGCCTGATGCAGGGCTATGATGCAGATTCCTTCGTGCCCAAGGGCAACCTGACCGTGGCCCAGGCCATCGTCATGGCGGACCGTGTCCACGAGATTTACACCTCCGGCCGGAGCACCCTGACCAACGGCACGCCCTGGTATCAGACCTATGTGGACTACGCGATCGAGAACGGTATCATCCGGGCCGGGGACTTTAGCAACTACAACGCCCAGGTGACCCGGGCGCAGATGGCCTACATCTTCTGCAACGCCCTGCCTGCCAGCGCGTTGCCCGCCATCAACGACATCCAGGCGATCCCCGATGTCAACAGAGTGATCACGCCCTATGCCAAGGACATCCTGACCCTGTACCAGGCAGGGGTGCTCACCGGCAGCGACATCTATGGCACCTTCAAGCCCAACGACAACATCATCCGGGCAGAGGCCGCCGCCATCATCGCCCGGGTGGCCATCCCCGCTCAGCGGCAGACCGTGACCCTGATGCAGGACTACGACTGGAGCGGTGTGACCGTGCCCATGCCCGCCGATGCCGAGGCAGACCTCAGCGACGGCGTTTACGCCCTGCTGTCTCCCTCCGCGGGGATCATGGCCCTGTTCAGCAGTGAGAACAGTGTGGCCTACAGTGGCACCGACATCACCGTCCTGGGCCCCAACCAGATGAACCAGGTCATCCAGGAGGGGATGGCAGAGGAGGGCGTCACCCTCGGAGACCTGTCCTCCCAGTTGGTGACCTTCGGCTCGGTGAAGGCTTATCGCACTACCGGCACACTGACCATGGACGGGGAGCCCATGAGCGCGGTGATCTACACTTATATCACCGACGACACGATGTACATGATCTGCCTGCTGGCTGACCAGAACGACACTGTGCTGAAAAAGATAGCTGACGGTCTGATGGTAGGCGGTGCAACGGCCAAAGAAGTAACAGCATCCACATCTACAGGCACTACTTCTAAGCCGGAGACCACGACAAAACCCAGCGCAGGTACCTCTAATGGGAACACGACCAACACTGGATCCAGCAGCACGAGCAACGAAGGCAGCACTGGTGCAGAGAAGCCTGCTCAGAATTCGGTTTATATGACCCCTACAGGAAAGCGTTATCATTATAGCAAAGACTGTGCCGGGAAAAACGGCACAGCTACAACGTTGCAAAACGCAGAAGCCAGAGGATTAACTCCCTGCGCGAAGTGCGTTGGGTGAGCAAATGATAAAAAACACCGGCGTGAGGCTCAAGTCTTCACGTCGGTGTTTTTGTTTGTAGTAGAGGTTAGTGGTGCTGGGTGAAATATTCCCGGGTCTGGTCTGCGTTGTGCATGACCTCGGCGGTGAGGGCCTCGAAGGAGGGGAACTTCCGCTCCTCCCGCAGGTACTTGTAAAACTCCATCTGGATCTTCTGACCGTACAGGTCGCCGCTGAAATCCAGGATGAAGCCCTCGATGGTCAGCTGGTTGCCGTCATCCACGGTGGGGCGGGTGCCCACGTTGGTCACGGCCAGGTGGGTGTCTCCGTTTTCCAGGATGACCTTGGTGGCGTACACGCCCTTGGCAGGGGGGAGCACGTGCTCCTTCAGCTTCAGGTTCACCGTGGGGAAGCCCAGGGTGGTCCCTAACTTCTTGCCGTGGGAGACCCGGTCGCTGAGGGTGTAGGGGTGACCCAGGAAGCGGTTGGCCCGCTCCATGTCACCGGCGGCCACCAGCTCCCGGATGTAGGTGGAGGAGACGGTGATGTGCTCCAGCTCCACCTTGGGGATGATGTCACAGCCGATGCCCAGCTCCCGGCAGGTCTCCTGGAGCCGCTGGGGGTTGCCTTCCCCCTTGAAGCCGAAGTGATAGTCGTGGCCGGCCACCAGGTGGACGGCACCCAGGTCCCGGACCAGGGTCTCTTCCAGGAACTGCCGCCAGGGCTGCTGCCGGAATTCCGGGGTGAAGGGCTGGACGATGACATCTTCGATGCCGTAATACTTGCGCATCAGGTCGGCCCGGTCCTCAGGGGAGGTGATGAGGGGCAGAGGCTTGCCGGTGATCACGGTCTGGGGATGGGGGTCAAAGGTAAAGGCGGAGGGGATCGCGCCGATCTCTTTGGCTACTTGGGCGGTGCGGCGCATGAGGGCAGCGTGGCCGTTGTGTACGCCGTCAAAAAAACCCAGCGCGATGACGCGTTTTTTCTGATTCAACTTGTTACACCTCGAAAAAGCTTTTTATCGTCGTGAGACAGCCTTCGCTGCGCTGGCTCAGGGCGAGGAAATCGCCCTGGGGGCCATAGACCCGATAGGTCCCGTCGGGTCC
>CAYNZG010000098.1:0-5662 GCA_964401525.1 uncultured Ruminiclostridium sp. | reverse complement strand
GTTTCCAGCTGGCCGGAGGCCACCCCAGCCAGCCCAAGATCGGCTATGTGCCCCAGAGCCCCAGCTTCGACCGGAACTGCCCCATCAGCGTTTTGGACTTTTTCGCCGCGGCCATCAGCCGCTGGCCGGTCTTCCTGCCCGTCCCCCGGTCCCTGCGGGAAAAGATCGAAGAATGCCTGGCCCGGGTCCACGGGGAGGCCCTGCTCCACAAGCGCATCGGCACCCTCTCCGGCGGCGAGCTCCAGCGGGTCCTGCTGGCCCTGGCTCTGGAACCCATCCCCCAGATCCTCATCCTGGACGAGCCCCTCTCCGGGGTGGATGTAGGGGGCGAGCACCTGCTCATGGAGATGCTGGACGAGATCCGCCAAAAGTACGACCTGTCCATCCTCTTCTCCACCCATGACTTCTCCACCCTGCGTCTGTACGCCGACAAGGTCATCCTGCTCCAGCAGGCCATCCTGAAGGTGGGGACCCCCACCGAGGTCCTCCGGTCCCCGGAGTTCCGTTCGGTCTTTCATCTGAATCTGGAAGGAGGCGAGGCACTGTGAGCGTCTGGTATTGGCTGGTCTCCTGGCTGCCCTTTTCCTGGGCAGCCCCGGACTCCATGTTCTTCATGAAAAACGCCCTGCTGGCCATCATCGTGGTCACGCCCCTCTTCGGCCTCCTGTCCACCATGGTGGTAGAGAGCCGGATGTCCTTCTTCTCCGATGCCCTGGGCCACTCCGCCTTCACAGGCATGGCCATCGGGGCCATCTGCGGCCTGGCCGACCCCATGACCGGTGCCGTGCTCTTCGCCGTAGTCATCGCCTTCCTGTTCACCATCGTCCGCCAGCGGACCTCCATGGCCAGCGACACGGCCATCAGCGTGTTCTCCTCGGCTGCGGTGGCTCTGGGCATCTTCATCAGCACCCTGGGCGGACAGAGCTTTACCAAGTTCAACAACCTCCTCATCGGTGACATCCTCAGCGTGACCACCGGGGAGATCGGTCTGCTGGCGGTCCTGCTGCTGGTGCTGGTCCTCCTCTGGGTCACCTCCTACAACCAGATGATGCTCACCGCCGTCCACCAGGCTCTGGCGGACAGCCGGGGCATCCGGGTCTTCTGGAAGAACTTCCTCTTCACCGCCGCCATCGCCGTGGTGGTGACCATCACCATGACCTGGGTGGGGCTGCTGGTCATCAACGCCCTCATCGTCCTGCCCGCCGCTGCCGCCCGGAACATCGCCCGGAACCTGCCCCAGTATCACCTGATCTCTGTGCTGGGCGGTCTGATCTGCGGCATCGCCGGGTTGATGCTGTCCTACCATCTGGGAGCCTCCACAGGCGCGTCTATCACCGTTTTGCTGGCCCTGTGGTTCTTCCTTTCCCTGCTGTTCAAAAGCAAGCACTGAGGCCCCAGCGGGCGGATACAACGATCTCATATGTATTAAAAAAGGACGGCTCACGCCGTCCTTTTTGATTCTCGTTATGAAGTTCAGTCTTCGCTGTCTTCCTCGTCCTCGTCCACCAGGTCCATGGAGAACTTGTCGCCGCAGTTGGGGCAGGCGACCTCGCCGATGTCCAGGACGCTCTCGTCGATGACGATGTCCTCGCCGCAGCTGGGGCACTCGATCTCGAAGAAGGTGTCGTCCAGGTCATCGTCGCCGCACTTGCCGCAGCAGGAGGCGAAGTCCAGGTCGTCGTCCTCATCCTCGTCGTAGTCCTCGAAGACCATGGTCTCCACGTCTTCCAGGTCCTCGGAGATGACGTCAACCTCAGCCTGCACGGTCTCGACCTCTTCCTCCAGGTCTTCCACGGCCAGGCCGATGTCTTCCAGAACATCGATGATCTTGGTCAGGAGCTTGGCCTCCTTGGAGGACTCCTTCTCCAGGTCCAGGCCATCAGCCAGGCCCTTCAGGTAAGCAACTTTTTCAGAGATGGTCATGATCATAATTTCATTCCTTTCTAAAGCAGGGATTCGTTATACAAGACAGGCTCAACAGGCCCCACAGGACCCATTGAGCCTATCTGAACGTCAAAAATTAGCCCTTGGAACGCTCCAGGTACTCGCCGCTGCGGGTGTCGACCTTGATCTTGTCGCCCACGTTGATGAACAGGGGGACCTTAATCTCAGCGCCAGTCTCCAGGACGGCGGGCTTGGTCACGTTGGTGGCGGTGTCGCCCTTGAAGCCGGGGTCAGTCTCGGTGACTTCCAGGTCCACGAAGGTGGGGGGCTCCACGGAGAAGATCTTGCCCTTGTAGCTGCTGATCTTGCAGATCATCTCTTCCTTCACGAAGCGGAAGTTGTCGCCCAGCAGCTCGGTGGCGATGGGGATCATGTCGTAGGTCTCCTGGTCCATGAAGTAGTACAGGTCGCCGTCGTTATAGCTGTACTGCATGTCCTTCTTCTCCACGTAAGCGTTCTCAAACTTAGCGGTGGGGTTGAAAGAGGTCTCGGTCACGGAACCGGTGATGACGTTCTTCATCTTGGTGCGGACAAAGGCAGCGCCCTTACCAGGCTTAACATGCTGGAACTCGATCACCTGCATGACCTGTCCGTCCATTTCAAAGGTCATACCATTCCGAAAATCGCCGGCAGAAATCATAATATTCATCCTCCAAACAAAATTGGTTTTTTCACTCGATAAGCTCTCTTATTGTACAATACCTCGGCGCGTTTTGCAACGGTTTTCTGCAAATCGGGCCGGATAATCCGAGGTATCTCCCGGATTTTTTGCTTTCAGGGCCGTCAAAGGGCCTCTTTGCCCTTCCCCTGGCAGCGGAAGGGGGTCTCGATGCCGTAGCGCAGCAGCCGGAAGACCGTGCCAAACTCGATGGGCTTCACCATCAGGGTGGTGACCCCGGCGTTGTTGCCGCCCCAGATATCCGTGAAGATCTGATCCCCCACGATAGCGGTCTCCTCCGGAGTCGCCTCCATCCGGGCCATGGCCTGGCGGAAGCCCTTGGCCTTGGGTTTGCCTGCGTGGCCCAGATAGGGGACCCCCAGGGCTTCCGCGAATCGCTGGGCCCGGCCGGGCTTGCGGCTGTTGGAGAGGATGAACAGGGTCACCCCCGCCGCCTGGAGCCGATCCCGCCAGGCCTTCACCTCCTCCGTGGGGACCTTCACGGAGTACGGGACCAGGGTGTTGTCCAGATCCGCCAGCAGGAGCCTGATGCCCCTGGCCCGGAGCCGGTCCGGGTCGATGGTATAGATACTCTCAAAGAGAAAATCAGGATTCAATGGAAAATGCACAGTGTCACCTCTTCTATCGTCGATGCGAATGGCATAGGATAGCATCACTCGGTTCTTCATTATACACGGAGGAACCACAATGGACAAGGGGGATTTCCGATATGAAGCAGTATCTTCTCACGCCGCCCGGCTCCCTGGCCGAGGCCCGGACCTGGGGCCTCCCCCCGGCGCACATGGCCTTCTCTCTGGACCCGGAGGGCCGTCTCCGGCAGGCAGCCCTGCCGGACACCGTCACCGGGGGACTGATGCTGGTGGGTGTCTCTGAGCCTCTGGAAGGGGCTGTGGACCCTGCGGGGACCGTCCGGGAGATCCTGGCCCTCTGTCAGGCCAGAGGCTTTCTGGGGGTCATCCTGGACCTGGAAACGCCCCCCTCCCCTGCTCTGGCCCGGTTCCTGTCCGCCCTGGACACCGGGCTGGCCCGACACCGCCGGGGGTTGTTCCTGCCGGAGGCCTATGCCAACTTCTCCCAGCGGGCCTTCCTCTACCTGTCCTCCGCCCTCTCCGGCGGGTCCCTCCGCCAGCGGCTGGAGGCGGCCATCCGCGCCTACGGGACAGACCGGCTGGTCCTGAGCCTCCGCCGGACCTGCGAGGACTTCTTCCTCCCTGCCCCCGGCGGCTCCGGTCGTCCCCTGACCCAGGAGGAGCTGCGACAGCGGCTGCGCCGCCTGGAGCCGCGGGTCCACTTCTCCCAGGACCTGTGCGCCCACTACTTCACCTACATGAGCCGGGAGACCGGGACCCACTTCGTCCTCTTCGACGACGGGGACAGCCTGGCCCGGAAGCGGGGCCTGGCCTGGGAGTTGGGCCTACGGCGGTTCTTCTGGCTCTACCCGGAGGTAGCCGAGTATGGCCCAACGCTGGTGATCCCGCCGCCAGAGGATCCGTAAGTTTTCCACAGCCTGTGTGGAAAATTTCCTCCCAAAGTTTTCCCGGCAACTGAAAAGACCTGCCCGGATGGGCAGGTCTTTTAAGTCATTAATAATACTTTTTGCGGTTCTTTCGAGCAGCCTCAGACTTCTTGCGGCGCTTCACGCTGGGGCTCTCATAGTGCTCTCTTTTCCGGACTTCAGCCAGAACGCCAGACTTGGCACAGCTACGCTTAAACCGCTTCAGAGCGCTTTCCAGAGATTCATTTTCTCTCACGTGAACTTCAGACATTTGTTTTCCCTCCCTCCGAAGTGGTGAGTTCGCATCCCACGCACCAAAGGGCCATCTTAATATATGGCTTTAACAGTGGTATTATATGCAATTCTCAGAGTATTGTCAAGATAAAATCGAAATTTATTTCTTTTTTTCCACAGGCATTATGCCTTGGGCTTGAGGATCAGGTTCATCAGCTTGTTGGGGACATAGATGACCTTGACGATCTCCTTGCCCTCCATGAGCTTGGCGATCTTGCTGTCGGCGGTGACCACGGCCAGGACGGCATCCTGCTCGCTACCCATGGGGACAGTGACGGTGTTCTTCAGCTTGCCGCCCACCTGGACAGCGATGGTGACCTCGGAGGCCACAGTCTTGCTCTCGTCATAGACCGGCCACTGAGAGGTGCTGGCGAAACCCTCGAAGCCGAACTGCTCCCACAGCTCGTCGGCCATGTGGGGGGCGAAGGGAGAGAGCATCTGCAGCAGGGTCTGGAACTCAGCCTTGTTCACGCCCTTGTCGTAGAACTGGTTGGTCAGGGTCATGAGGGCAGCGATGGCGGTGTTGAACTTCATGTTCTCGATGTCATCGGAGACCTTCTTAATGGTCTTGTGGATGAGGGCCTCGTTGTCCTTGCTGTAGGCAGCAGCCTCGGTGACCTGCTCGGACAGGTTCCAGATACGGTCCAGGAAGCGCTTGCAGCCCTTCACGGCGTTGTCGGACCAGGCAGCGGCCTTCTCAAAGTCGCCGATGAACATGATGTACATACGCATGGTGTCTGCGCCGTACTGGGCGATGACATCGTTGGGGTTGACCACGTTACCTCTGGACTTGGACATCTTCTCGCCGCCCTCGCCCAGGATCATGCCGTGGCTGGTGCGCTTCTTATAGGGTTCTGCGAAGGGGACTACGCCCAGGTCGTAGAGGAACTTGTGCCAGAAGCGGGAGTACAGCAGGTGCAGGGTGGTGTGCTCCATGCCGCCGTTGTACCAGTCCACGGGGCTCCAGTAGTTCAGCGCCTCCTTGGAAGCCAGGGCCTCGCTGTTGTGGGGATCCATATAGCGCAGGAAATACCAGCTGGAACCGGCCCACTGGGGCATGGTGTCGGTCTCGCGCTTGGCGGGGCCGCCGCAGCAGGGGCAGGTGGTGTTGACCCAGTCGGTCATGGGAGCCAGGGGGGACTCGCCGGTGTCGGTGGGCTCGTAGCTCTCCACCTCGGGCAGCAGCAGGGGCAGTTGCTCCTCGGGGATGGCCACCCAGCCGCACTTCTCGCAGTTGACCAGGGGGATGG
>CAYNZG010000097.1:0-5693 GCA_964401525.1 uncultured Ruminiclostridium sp. | reverse complement strand
CTGCACGCCGGGGGCCACCTGGTCCAGGTCGGCAAAGTTCATCCGGCGGATGGTCAGCAGGTCCGGGCCGTAGCCCAGGGCCTCCAGCCGGGCGCGGGTCTTTTCTGATTCGATGGGGTCCACGTCGGTGGCGTAGAGGTGGCCCTGGCCCTGCAGCTTCTCCAGCATCTTGCGGCTGTGTCCGCCATAGCCTAAGGTGGCATCCAGGCCGATCTGGCCAGGCTGGATGTCCAGGAAGTCCAGGATCTCCTGGACCATGATGGACCGGTGCATCCCGGCGGGGGTCTTGCCGCTGCGGATGATCTTGGCCACGTCCTCCTGATATTTTTCAGGGTTCAGCTCTTTATATTTTTCTTGAAAGTTCCGGGGATGGGTCCCTTTGTAGCGGACCCGGCGCTTATGCTCCTGTTCCACGGAGATCAGCTCCTTTATTTTTAATCGTATCCTTTCATGTTACAGGATAGGGCGGCCCGTGTCAACTCGCAGCGGGAAAAAGTTGACAAACTGCCGGAAGGGTGCTACAGTGACGGCACAAAACATCGGAAAGAAATGGGGCGAGGACCATGCGCACTGTCTGGCCGGACTATTACCCGGCGTTTTCCTGCATCGCCTCCCAGTGCCGCCATAGCTGCTGCGTTGGGTGGGAGATCGACATCGACCCGGATACCCTGGCGCGATACCGGACCATGGAGGGACCCATGGGGGACCGGCTGCGGGCCGCCATCGACGAGGAGGAGACCCCGCATTTTCGTCTGGCGGGGGAGGAGGAGCGCTGTCCCTTTTTGAACGGGGAGGGCCTCTGTGACCTGATCCTCCACGGCGGAGAGGAGATGCTCTGCCAGATCTGCACCGACCACCCCCGGTTCCGCACCTTCCTGCCGGAGCGGACGGAGATCGGGGTGGGCCTGTGCTGCGAGGCGGCGGGCCGCCTGATCCTGTCCCGGCAGGAGCCGGTGCAGCTCTGCGCCGCCGGTGAGGGAGATGATGGGGAGGCGGAGCCTCTGCTGGCCCTGCGGCAGCAGGCCCTGGACCTGGTCCAGGACCGCAGCCTGTCCCTCCGGCAGCGGGAGGACGCGCTTTTGGAAGCGTTTCAGGGGTGGGTCCCGGACCTGCCCCCGGCCCAGTGGGCGGACTTCTATCTGGGCCTGGAGCGGATGGACGAGACCTGGACTGCCCACCTGGAGGCCCTGCGGGCCGCGGGGGACGGGCTGGACCTGGACGGATTCGAAAATTACATGGCACCCCGGCAGACGGAGTATGAGCAGCTTCTGGTCTACTTTCTCTACCGCCACTTCCTGACTGCCTGGGAGGACGGGGACCCGGCCAGCAAGGTCTCCTTTGCGGTGTGCAGCGTCCGCTTCCTGCGGCTGCTGGGGGCCCTGCACTGGACAAAGACCGGGACCTTCACGTTGGAGGATCAGGTGGAGTATGCCCGCCTGTACTCTGCGGAGGTGGAGTATTCCCAGGAAAACTTAGACCTCCTGTTCGACAGCCTGTGCTAAGTCTCGACAGATGACTTTACACCCGGCAAGAGGGATGCTATACTGAGAAAAAAGAAGGAGGGGATCCCATGAAAAAGCTGTTGGTCGTGATCGACATGCAGAAGGACTTCATCAGCGGTGCGCTGGGTACAGCGGAGGCGGAGGCCATCGTTCCGGCGGTGATCCGGAAGATCCGCGCCTTTGACGGCGATGTGGTCTACACCCGTGACACCCACGCGGAGAACTACCTGGACACGGCGGAGGGCAAGAAGCTGCCGGTGCCTCACTGCATCTGGGGCAGCGACGGCTGGCAGATCCACCCGGAGGTCCTGGCCGCCGGAGAGGGGAAGACGGTGGCCGTCATCGATAAGCCCACCTTTGGTTCCGAGACCCTCTGCGACTTTGCTGAAGAAGGGGACTACGCCACCATCGAGCTGGTGGGGCTGTGCACGGATATCTGCGTCATCTCCAATGCCCTGTGCCTGAAGGCCCGCCTGTGGGAGACCCCCATTGGGGTCTGGCGGAGCTGCTGCGCCGGGGTCACGCCGGAGAGCCACGAAAACGCCCTGTCGGCCATGACCATGTGCCAGATCGACATCCTTTGACTTTAGAAGGGGCGATACGCACCTCTGCACCATCCCGGGAATAGGATGGCGTGTAGGCAAGCGCCTACTATTTCGCGCAGGAGGTATCGCCATGGCGATCTTTACCAATCAAGCGACTCTGTCCTACAACGACACCATCACCACCTCCAACACCACCACCGGTGAGCTGCTGGAGGTCTTATCCGTGACCAAGACGGCCCTCAGCGGGACCTATCGCCCCGGGGAGAACGCGGTGTATGTGATCAGCCTGGTCAACAGCGGCGACAGTGCCCTCACGGGCCTCACCGTCAGCGATGACCTGGGGGCCTACGCCTTCAACACCACCACCCTGACTCCCATGGACTATGTGACCGGTTCGCTGCGCTGCTTCCAGAACGGCGCACTGCAGGCCACCCCCACCGTCACCGCCGGACCGCCGCTGACCATCAGCGGGGTCTCTGTCCCCGCCGGGGGCAGCACCGCGCTGATCTATGAGACCCGACTGAACCAGTTCGCCCCGGCGGACACGGAGTCCAGCATTGTCAACACCGTTACCGTCACCGGCGACGCGCTGCCGGGGGCCTTGACGGCGGAGGCCACCATGAACGCAGCCGCCGCGCCCTATCTGACCATCAGCAAGAGCCTGTCGCCGCTGACCGTGACGGAGAATGGCAGAGTGACCTACACCTTCCTCATCCAGAACACAGGCAACACGGCGGCGACAGCGGCAGACAGCGCTGCCATCACCGACACCTTCACCCCAGCCCTACGGGATCTGACCGTGTCCTTCAACGGCACCGCCTGGACCGCGCCCACGGACTACACCTACGACACCGCCTCGGGGCTGTTCTCCACGGTGCCCGGCCGCATCGTGGTCCCCGCCGCGTCCTTTGCCCAGAACGCAGAGGGTGCCTGGGTCATCACGCCGGGAACGGCCACCCTGACGATCACCGGCACCATCTGAGGCTCCCACCCAAGAGACTGCCCCGCCGGGGCAGCCTCTTACATAACACAGGAGAAAAGAGGAATGGGCATGGCTTCCGGCAAAGAGTATTTGACCTTTGTGTTAGAGCAGCTGTCCGGATTGGACGGGATCACCCATCGCGCCATGATGGGGGAGTACATCTTGTATTTCCGGGGGAAGATCTTCGGCGGCATCTATGACGACCGGTTCCTGGTGAAACCCGTGCCGTCCGCCCAGGCGCTGATGCCTGCGGCCAGGTATGAGCTGCCCTATGAGGGCGGCAAGGAGATGCTCTTGGTGGACGACATCGACGATCGGGATTTTCTCTCCCGGCTCATCACGGCGATGTACGAGGAGCTTCCGGCCCCCAAGCGGAAAAAGAAATGACGAAAGAAAGCCCGTGCGGATGGCCCCATCCGCACGGGCTTTCTATGTTCAGGGATAAGTTTATCGGTCCCTCCATGGCGTGTCGTAGGCAAACCAGAGGTTGGCACTGTGGTCCGCCAGGCGGGAAAAGGGGAACATCGGGATCCCTTTTTCCTTCAGCTTATCCTCCAGATAATCCCGGACCATCCACACGTTTCCCGGCTTGGGATGGTCCATCTCCAGCACCGCGTGCAGCTCGGCGGCGGATAGCTGTACGTCGCGCAGGACTACGTCTTCGGCTTCGCCAAGCCGCTTGTAGTTCTCCTGGAGCTCGTTTCTTGTGTTGCGTGTTTCTTCCGGTGACAGCATAGTGTTTCCTCCTTCTGTCGGTCAGATATGCAGGGATTGCTCCAAACGCTTCCCGACGGTGCTCTGGAGGACCGCCAGGATCCGGCCCACAAAGACGGCAGAGGCGATGGTGGCGAGGCCGAAGCCGATGATCCGGTGCGCGCCCAACAAGCTGAGCAGCAGAGACGCGACAACGCAGGAGCAGTCATAGACGATCTTGACAGACCCCATTTTCTTCTTGGTGACCCGGCTGATCACCTGGACCGCGCCGGTGGGCGGGTCCGGCACCAAATGCGCCGCGACGATGGCTGTGATGCCGAGGGCCGTGAAGAACAGGCTGCCGCAGAGGAAGAGGACCTGCGTGACGACGGTCCCGGCAGAGGGCAGCAAGGCATCCCAAAGATCGATGACGATGCCGAAGAGAAAGGATACCGGAAGCTGCAGGAGAATGCGCAAATACTGCTTCCGCTGGCTCAGGATCAGCTCGGCGGTGATGTTGATCAGGTAGAAAACGATGCTGAGGGTCCCCAGGCTCAGCGGGACGAGCTGGGCGGCAACGTAGGGGATGCTGTTGATGGGGGAGACCCCCAGCTCGCACTTGACGCAGAGAACGATGCCGAAGCCCAGCACGATGGCCCCCACGAGGTACAGGAGGACCCGCGGGAGCAGGGAGGACGGGGTCATATTTTTCGTGTGCTGCATAGAAAGCCTTCTTTCGTCATGATCTGCGCTCGGGTCGGCGCTGCGTTAGGGGGCGAGTTTCAGCAGTTTCCGGAGCAGGCCCATCAACTGCGTTTTTTCCTGGGGGGACAGACTTTCTGTCAGCAGGGCCTCCACCCGTTCCCCAACGCCTTCCACCTCGGGCTGCATGACTTTCGCTTTCTCCGTCAGCGCGATCACCTTGCTGCGGGCATCGTCCGGATTCACGAGCTTTGCAACGAAGCCCTTTTTTTCCAGCTGTTCCAAAAGGCCCAGAGCGGTCGGATGTGTGACGGAGCACTGTTTTTCGATGTCCACCACTCTGGACACCGCTTCCTGCTGAGAATATAAAAATTTGAGCACCCGATACTGCGATGCCGTAAGCTCATATTCCGCCAGGATCGGATTGGCTATTTTTTCAAACTCTAAGGAGGCTATTTTGATCAGGATCGCGATCTTGTTGGTGTGCATGATGACCTCTCATTTTTTGTAGTATCCTACGATATTATAGGTAGGATACTACGGATTGTCAAGGGCGTTCCGACGGGATAGGGGCGGGCGCATTGGATCGGACTCGATTTTCTTTACCAATGAACCGCTGGGCGAAAATCATGGTATACTGGGTTAAGTTTAAGCGTTTAAACGAAAGCGAGGAGTATTGATGGAGATACAGGAAAAGGTTTCCATGCTTGCGGAGGATTTTGCGGCCTGCTCGAAGATCCTGACGGCCATCGGCGATGAAACGCGGCAGCATCTCATCGTGGAGATGATGAAAAGCGGCAAGTGCAGAAGTCTGCGACGCTGGACGAGGCCCTGGGCTATTATGGCGAGGCGCTGGCCCTGAAGGCCTAGGAACTGGGCCTCAACACCTGCTGGGTGGCCATGACCCACGGCAAGAGCAAAGCTGTTGTGGGCCAGGGGGAGAAGCAGGTCTGCCTGCTCGCCCTGGGCTATGGAAAGACGCAGGGTGTCGCCCACACCAGCAAGCCCATGGAGCAGCTCTGCGCCTGCCCCGGCGAGATGCCGGATTGGTTCAAGCGCGGCATGGAAGCCGCGCTCCTGGCTCCCACCGCCATGAATCAGCAGAAGTTCCGCGTGGAGCTGCTGCCGGACGAACGGGTCAAGGTGAGCCGCGGCAGCGGGTTCTATACCAAAGTGGATATGGGCATCGTCAAATACCACTTTGAAACCATTTCCGGCAGAAAGACCATTTGAGGTTTTAAGGGAGGATAGAAACAGCCCGGACTGATC
>CAYNZG010000096.1:0-5726 GCA_964401525.1 uncultured Ruminiclostridium sp. | reverse complement strand
TCCCGGTAGAGGGGCCGCAAGCGTAGGTCCTCCGGGCTGCTCCCGTGGGCCGTGGCCAGGAGAACCACGCCGCAGCCGGCCGCCTCTTCCATGGCCCGGAGGTCTGCCGGAGCCGTGATCTCGTCGGCGGCCAACACCTGCGGGGCCATCCCCCGCAGGAGCATGGTCAGGGCCACGGCCTTGGGGCAGTTTTCCAGCACGTCGGTCCGGGGACCCAGGTCGTAGCGCAGCCCACCGGCCCCCAGCTCCCCCCGCTCGTCCGCCACGCCCACCCGCAGGGGCGGGCAGCCGTCTCCGGCGGACAGACAGCGGATCAGGTCCCGCAGAAGGGTGGTCTTCCCCGCCCCCGGCGGAGACAGGATGAGGGTGCTCTGGAACCGCCCCTCCTCCCAGAGCCGGGGCACCAGCGGACGGGCCACCCCCGGCTTGGCGTGGGGCAGACGGAGGGCCAGAGAGGTCACCCGCCGGAAGGACCGAAGAACTCCATCCTGGACCGCTCCCTCGCCGCAGATGCCAATGCGCACCCCACCGGCTGCCGTGACATACCCGTTCCGCAGCTGGTCCAGGATGGCGTGGACCGATCCCTGCCCGGCCACCTCCAGCACCCGGCGCAGGTCCTCCTCGGTGAGGAGCCGGGCCGTCCAGTCCGGGTGGGTCCACTCCTCCCCTTGCCGCACGGCGGACAGCGGGAAGCCCTCCCGCAGCCGCAGCTCTTCCAGCTCCTGCCGGGTCCCGGCCTCCACGCGGTCCAGCGCCTCCCGCAAAAAGCGTGGCAATGGCTGTTCGTCTCGCACACGACCACCTCCTTTGTCCTCCCATTCTATGTGAGGTCCTTCCAAAAGTATGCCAAAGGCCTTGCGCAAGCGCGTCCCCTTCCTTATAATGTGGGTATTGATTCTGATTTTTTAGGAGGCTCTGCCATGATCGTCAAGATCCTCATCGACAACATCTCCAATGACCCCGCCCTCACCGCAGAGTGGGGCCTGTCCCTGTACATCGAGCACCAGGGGCGCAAGTACCTGCTGGATGCCGGAGCCAGCGAGGCCTTTGCCCACAACGCCGAGGCCATGGGCGTGGACCTGTCCCAGGTGGACTGCGCCGTCCTCTCCCACGCCCACTATGACCACGCCGACGGCATGGATGCCTTCTTTGCCCGCAACGACCATGCCCCCCTGTACCTTCAGGCCAAGGCCGCCGAGACCTGCTACGGCAGCGATGACGAAGGGGTCCTGAAATACATCGGCATCAAGAAGGGCCTGCTGACCCAGTATGCCGACCGCATCCGCTACGCCGACGGCAAAGCAGAGCTGGCCCCCGGGGTCTACCTGCTGGGCCACACCACCCGGGACCTGTACGAGCAGGGCCAGCTCCACCAGATGTTCCTGAAGATCGGGGACCAGTATATGTACGACGATTTCCGCCACGAGCAGAGCCTCATCTTCGACACGGACGAGGGCCTCGTGATCTTCAACAGCTGCTGCCACGGCGGCGCAGACCTCATCATCCAGGAGGCCATGAAGGCCTTCCCGGGCCGGAAGGTCCACGCCATCATCGGCGGGTTCCACCTGTTCGACTCTACGAACAGCCTGGTGGAATTCTTCGCCCAGAAGCTGGAGGCCACCGGCGTGGAGCGGGTCATCACCGGCCACTGCACTGGCCAGACAGGCTTCGACATCCTGAAAAAGGCCCTGGGTGACCGGGTCCAGCAGATGGAGACCGGCCTGACCTTTACCCTTTGACAAAGACAAAAAGCGACCCCGGACCTGGCTTTTGCCAGGGTCCGGGGTCGCTTTTTTCTTTGTTCAGAGTTCTGTCGAAATGGCCTGACCGTTGAGCACGGCCTGGACCAGGGTGTCCCCTTCATAGGACAGCTTCAGGGAGAAAAAGGGCTCCCCTCTGGTGAGCAGATCCAGGAAGATCTTGTCCCCCGTCCAGATGGGCAGGTCCTTCACCGCCTGCTTGTCCACCCATTCCAGGTCACCTTCGTCGCAGACGATCATGTCCCCCTCAAAGCCGTCGGCGGTAAAGAGGTGCATGTACTCGGTCTCCCACCGATCGGAGACGAAGGTCACCAGCCCCCGATAGGCGTAGCGGGTGAGAGTCAGGCCGGTCTCCTCCTTGACCTCCCGCAGCAGGCATTCCTCGGGGCTCTCCTTGTCCTCGAACTTGCCGCCCACGCCGACCCATTTATCCTGGTTGACGTCGTTCTTCTTTTTCACCCGATGGAGCATGAGGTATTGATCCTCCCGCTCGATATAGCACAGCGTTGTGTTCTGCATCCAAATGCACCCTTTCCCGGTTCCGTATTGATCTGGCTCTACTATACCACATTTTTCCGCCGAGAACAACGCGGAAACGCCCCGGCGGCCTGCAAGACCCGCCGGGGCGTTTCCTATGCAAGTTAACCCTTAGTGGGAAGACAACGACGCATTGTCGTGTTTGCCGGTAAAAAGGCCTGCACCCATGATGACCAGGCACACGGCCATGCCCAGGAAGAGGGAGTCGAAGGGCAGCCCCAAAAGCTCCCCGGCCAGCACCGCGACGGGACCGGCGATAACAGCCCCCAGGGCAAAGCGGCTGGGGATCTTCCCCTTGAGCCACAGGCCGCCGCACATGGGCAGGAAGACCACAGCTCCCCGCAGGCCCATGGACAGGAAGCCAAAGTCATTGATCATCGCGCCGGGCACCAGGATGGCCACCGCCGCCGCAATGACCAGGACTACCATGATGGTCCCGCGGGTGACCCTCAGGTTGCGCCCGGACTCCTTGATGGTGGGGTCCTTCCGCGCAAAGATATCCGTGACCAGGATAGAGGCCATACCCAGGGCCAGGCCGGAGCCCCCGCCCACCACGGTAATGAGCAGGGTGCCCAGGACGATGCCGCCCAGGAGCTTGGGCATGAAGTTGACCACGAACATCGGGAACACCTGGGAGGTCGCCTCCAGGGTGATGAGCCCGTCAGGCACGCTCTGTCCCATGGCCTGCAGGGCCTGGATCTCATCGGCAGTGATGCAGTGGCCACGCATATACAGGCCGATGAGGATGCAGGCGATGCCGATGGGCGGGATCAGACAGGCGCTGAGGAGCGCGCCCTTCTTGGCCGCCCGGTCCGTCTTGCCGGACCAGATGGCCTGGGCATAGGTCTGGGTGGACAGGACCCCCAGCACCAGGGACAGGGCGGAGCCGATGTCCTTGGAGACCCCGCGGGACACCAGAGAGGTGAACCGGGCGTGGACGGCTGCGCCGTCGGCCAGGCCGCTATAGCTGCCCAGCGCCGTCCCAGCCAGCAGACTCTGCAGGGAGTCCATCAGCCCGGAAAAGCCTCCGGCCATGGCAAAGACCAGCACGCCGCCGAAAATGGAGGTCACATACAGGAGGATGAGCTTGGCCACGCCGCCCATGCCAGCCCCCCACATCCCGCCGAAGATCACATAGAAGGCCATCAGGCCGATGGCCACCACCGCCGCCGCCAGGCGGTTGATGGGAAAGATCGTGATCAGCAGGGCCGTGGCCGACAGGACCTGGGCCACCACGCTGATGAAAATACCGATGGAGCAGAAGATGCTGCCCAGAGACTCCGCCTTGGCCCCGTACTCCCGGGACACGATCTGCAGCAGGGTGGAGCAGCCGCTGCGCCGCAGGGGCGCGGCGTAGGCCAAGGCCAGGATCAGGCAGCCGATGCCGGAGCCGAGGGTGAACCACCAGGCGGACATACCATAGGAAAAGGCCAGCTGGGCCGTGCCGATAGTCGCCTGACCACTGACCAGGGTGCCCATGATGGCCCCGCAGACGATCCAGGCCCCCGCCCGGCGGCCGCCGCTGGAAAAGTCCGCCGCAGACTGGACCTTTCGCCCGGACCAGACGCCGATGCCGATGATCAGCACGATGGTGGCCAAAAGCCCCACCACATGAAGGAAACTCAAGTGCATAGTATTTCTCTCCTTTTCTCTCTGAACGCAAAAAAAGCCGACAATGCGAGCGTAGGGATCGACGCTCCATCGGCCGGCTTTCAAACAGATCGTGAGGACGGGGGAAACCCGTTCTCCTCCATTCAAAACAGCAAATAGTTTCTTTATCTGGTTTCTTTTACAAATACATGGTAGCACCAGAACATTTTTTTGTCAAGTCGGATGAAACACTTTTTTCCCGGTGAAATTTTTTCCTCCTTTCGACAGGTTGATTTTCCTATCAAATCATGGTGAAATAAGGAAAAGCGAATCCACAAGGAGGATCCCCATGAATTTCTGGAAAATGAACGCCGATGGGTGCAACTATATCATCCTGAACAACTGCGAAGAGACCCTGCCTGAGGCTCTCTTCCCCGCCCTGGCCCGGGAGCTGTGCACCCCGCCCCGCTCTCTGGGCGCAGACGGCTGCCTAGTGGTGGACCGCCCCCAGGGGCTGGGCGATTTCCGCGCCTTCTTCTACGATGCCCAGGGCACGGCCCTTCCCCTCTCCGCCGGCAGCGGGAGCTGCCTCTGCCGCTACGGCTTCGAGGCCGGGCTGAGCAGCTTCTCCTCCCGCATCGAGACCCCCGAGGGGATGCTGGACGGGCAGCGGATCAACCGCCACCGCTACGCCTTCTCCACGGAGGACGGCCAATGTCTCACCGCAGACACCAAGCTGGTGGCCAAGGGCGAGATCTTCGACGAGGACCTGCCCGCCCTGTACTGGCTCCTGTCCGGGGTCCTCTGCGCAAACGCCTGATCAAACGCAAACAAAAAGAGTTGTCACGGCCGCTGGCCTGTGACAACTCTTTTTCTGTTTCATCCGTGTTTTTGATCAGCCGTAGCAGAAATAGCTGGTGCTGGCGAACCAGCCGCTGTTGAAGTAGACGGACTTCCATAGGCCCTTGCCCTGGGTGAAGTTGGCCTGGTAGAGCACGTTGTCCGGCATGTCGGTCTTCCCCATCATGGCCTGGAGCACGGAGTTCTTGCAGGTCTCCCAGTTGTTGGTCCCGTTGGCTGCGTCCTTGCTCTTGATGGCCTGGGCTGCCTCTGTGGTGGCATACTTGGTGTTGTACTGCCCTCTCTGGGTGATGACCCCATAGACGCTGTCGGGGAAGCGGCTGTCCTCCACCCGGTTCAGAGCCACCTGCGCCACATACTGGCGGAGCTGCTCCGTGGTGGACCCGGCCTCGTGGTAGACCGTGGTGGTCAGGATGCGGATGTCATCCCAGGTGTACTGGGACAGATTCCGGTAGGCCTCGATCTCCTCGGCGGCCTGCTCCCAGGTGCTCTTGGCGGCCTGCACATAGACACTGCTGTTGCTGTGGCCCTTCTTCCGGAGCATAGTGGCGGTCTTGTGGGCCTGCGCCTGCACTTCCTTCTGCTCCCGGATGGCAGTCATACACTCGGTGTAGTTGCTGGCTGCAAAGGCCGAGGGGACCATGCCCACCAGCATCACCATGCACAGCATGGCCGCGATCAAATACTTCTTCATGATAAACTCCATTTCTTCGTGGAAGGTGCGTCCCCTGCCGAACCGCAAACGCCTTAACTCGACGGGTAAGCCTGTTTCCTTCCGATCACCTTTTCTTAGCTCTGCGTCTATCTCTCTCGCAGAAACGGATGAGGCGCTTGCAATGGGGATTATACAGGAAGATCTTTTTCATTTCAAATTCCCGAAACGGCCCGTTTTCCGGAAAATCGTTTGTAATCTTTGTTACTTCCAAACAAAAAGTTGTTTTCGATTGTTACTCTTTTTTGTGTGGTGTGTCACTAATT
>CAYNZG010000095.1:0-5738 GCA_964401525.1 uncultured Ruminiclostridium sp. | reverse complement strand
ACTTCACCGGGGTGTAGTCCACGGGGACCTTCTTCCCTTCCCGGCCCTGGGAGAACCAGGCCGCCAGGCAGGCCGCCTCGTGGAGGCTCCCCTCGTCCGGCTTCTCCCCCTCCGTCCACAGGATGACGTGGGAGCCGTGGATCTTCTGGGTGTGAAACCAGTAATCCCACTTCCCCGCCTGCTTGGTGGTGAGCTTGTCGTTCTGCAGGTTGTTCCGCCCCACGGAAATGCGGAAGCCACCGGAGGAACGGAACTCCATGGGCTTGGAGCCGGGGCGCTTCATGCGCTCCTTGGCCTTGCCCCGGCGGCGGAGATAGCCGGTCTCCGTCAGCTCCTGGCGGATCTCCTCCAGGTCCCGGTCGCCCTCGGCCCGAGAGATGCTGTCCAGCACGCTGTCCAGGTAGACGGCCTCGGCCGCGCCCTTTTCCAACTGGATGGTGAGCATCTCCTCTGCCGTCTTGGCCTTGGTGTAGGCCTTGTAATACTTGGCGGCGTTCTGCTGGGGCGTTTTTAGGGGATCCAGCGGGATGTCGATCTCCGCGCAGTCCGGGTCGTAATAGTTTTCCGCCCGAAGGACCTTCATACCCTTCTCCATCCGGTAGAGGTTGGCGGTGATGAGGTCGCCGTACATCCGGTCCCGCTCCCGGTCCTTGGTGCGCTCCAGCTCCTTCTCCTGCAGGGCCATCTTGCGGTTGAGGCGGTCCCGGGCGTGGGTCAGGGATTTGATGAAATCCTGCCCCTTCTGGCGGACGGTATCCGCCGTCTCCCGGGCCTGGTAAAAAGCATCCAGCAGGTCGCCGAAGGTGTTGAAGGGGCGGCTCTCCGTGCCAGGGCCGTATTGCAGGATGGGCCGGAAGGTGAAGTCCACCGGCTTGTCCTCCCGCAGGAGCAGGGTGGGCTGGGCCTGGCCGCTCCGCAGGGCGGAGAGGATGCCCTCTAACTTCTCCAGCAGGACCTCTCCCCCTTGGCCCACAGGGGCATCCACCTCTCCAAAGGCCTCAAAGGCGGCCTCCCGGGCGATAAGGGGAGACAGGCCCAAAAAGCGGTCCGTCAGGAAGCGGTCCGCCGGGGTATCCGGGGAGACCTCCGCCAGCAGGGCGGCCCGGTCCTGGTCCGTGAGGGCCTCCGGGTCCCGCTTGCCCGGCTGTAAAGGCGGGTACTTATAGAACATCCCCGGCAGCAGAGGACGGGCATCCTCCCGGGACAGGTCCACCTCCACCCGGCGCAGGCAGTCCACAATGCGGCCCTCCCCGTCCAACAGGAGCAGGTTGGCCCGGCGGCCCATGGCCTCCAGCAGCAGGCGGCGCATGACCTTGTCCCCCATCTCGTTGGTGGCCTCGATGACCAGCTCCACCAGACGCTCCATGGGGGGCTGGCGAAGCTCCAGGATCTTGCCGCCGGTGAGATACTTCCGCAGCAGCATGCAGAACATGGGCGGCTCCGCCGGATTCTCCTTGGGGAGCTTGGTCAGCTGCAGCCGGGGGCGGGTGGGGTTGGCGGTGAGCAGCAGACGGCAGGCCCCCGTCCGGCTGCGGATATGAAGCAGGATCTCGTCCCGGCTGGGCTGGTGGATCTTGTCGATCCGCCCCCCGAGAATGGCCTCTTCCGTCTCCCTGCGGACGGCGGAAAGGCACAGGGCATCCATGGGCATGTCAGGTCTCCTCCTCCATCATGATCTCGAACAGCTCGTTGAGCCGGGGGGTGCTCCCCTGGATATACAGCCAACCGAACAGGGCCTCCAGGCCCGTGGCCACCTGATACTCCCGCCGGGTGGCCCCCCGGGGATGGGAGTGGGGATTGGCGTTTCTGCCCCGCTTATAGATGCGCTCCTCCTCCTCGGTGAGGCTGGGGAGGATCTTCTCCAGCATCTTGGCCTGGCGGGGGGCGGCCACATATTCCAGCGCCGCCCGGTGGAGTTTGCCGGGGGTGAGCTTGCCCCGGCAGCACAGCCAGGAGCGGACCATCAGCTCATAGACGGCATCGCCCAGATAGGCCAGGCCCAGGTTACTCATTTTCAGCAGTTCCTGCTTGTCTTCTGACAGGTGAAAATAATCCATATGATTCTCCGATGTGTTTGCAGTATTAGAAGTATTGTACCGCAGATCCCTCGTTCTGGCAAGGGTCATCCCCCGCCGGAGCCACCGGGCGGCCCGTCTCCGCAAAGCGAAAGACCAGGTGCGTCCGCCCGTGGATGGCACACGCCCGGGCAAAGCAAAAGGCCGGGACCAGGGGGAAGGGAGCGCGGGGCTCCCAGGGAAAGGCCAGGGCGAAGCCCCCGGACCGCTCCCGGCACAGCAGCACCCGCTTCCCTTCTGCCGCCCGGGCCAGAACAGGGTCCGCCGGAAAGAGGGCGGCCACCTCTCCCGTCTCCCGCCAGCCTCCGGCGGAGGTGTGCCCAAAGGCATGGGTCTGGCGGAGCCGTCCGCCCAGGATGGGCCAGCAGCCCCGCGCCCGCAGGTTTTCCACCCCCAGGGTCTGTTTCAGACCGAGCCGGTCTCCCTGGGGCAGCAGCGGCCCCAGATCCCAGGTCCCGCCGGGTCCTACCAGCAGGCCGTGATACAGCCCCTGCCCCGGCGGGCGGACCTGCATCTGCACCTCTGCCCTGCCGCCCTGCTCCCGGCAGAGCAATTGCCCGCCTTCCACGGAAAATCGCTGCTCCATGGGTCCGCCTCCTCTCCGCTCACCCTATGCAAAGCCCCGCGCCGGACAGAACCGACGCGGGGCTTAAAATCATTTCTATGGAGCAGTCAATGCCTTCATCGGCCTTCTCCTCGCAGGTCTGGGACCACGTCCCCGCGCGCCAAGCCGGTGGCGCGCCATGGACAGCTTGCCGATCCAGAGCCGCAGGCACGATGGAGAGACCAAAACCACGACCTGGCAGGAGCCACCCCACCTCAAACGGGGTCCAGGGGCAACGCCCCGGTGCTCTTTTCTCCCCATTTTCTCCGGAGAAAATGGGGACTTGCCAGCGACACCGTCCGTACCTCAGTCTTCCTCAGGCTGACATAGGTTTTTGTAGTAGTCCTCAGCGTGGTAGAGGGGCATGACGGGGTTGTGCATCAGGACCCGGTCCTTCACCACCAGCGTGGTGGCGGGAGCCTGGGAGTGCTTATAGAACAGGCTGTCGTGGCCCACGCACAGGCCCATGACGATGTTGAACTCCGTCCCCTCCTCAGCCAGAAGCTGGGCCTGGAGGATGGGGTTGCAGGCCATGGGGCCCGGGCCGTGGTGCTTGGGGTGGATGCCCAGCTCGGTCTTGGGGACCTCCCCGGCCTTGCAGCCCACGCCGTAGACCTCGAACCCGTTGGCCCGGAGCATCCTTGCCAGGGTGCGGCTCTCCCGGATGAGGGCCACGCAGGTGGCGATGCCCAGCTTGCGGTAGCCCATGCGCTTGGCGAACTCGATGGTCTCCTGGACCCGGGGCCACTTGCGATACCCCTCAGCCTCCACCATGGCTGCCGTCTGGGCCAGCTTTTTATCTTCCTCGCTGTTGAAGTACTCGTGCAGGGAGCGGTCCCGCTGCTCCTCCGTCATCTGGCGGCTGAGGCAGAAGGCCGGAAAGGGCTTGCCGGGGTTGTGGGCATCGCAGAGGGTCACGGCGCAGTCGATGCAGGAACGGCGGATCTCGTCAGCCATGGTGCGCCTCCTTTTCCCGGTCCCGGAGGATGAGCAGCTTCAGAGCCTCCACACAGGCCTTCACCGACAGCAGCACATCGCCGGACTCCTTCTGGTCCAGCCCGGCCTTTTCCCGCTCCTGATTCCACACCACGTGGAAAACCGAGCCGCAGCGGACCCCCAGAGAGGCCGCCACCGTGAACAGGGCCGCAGACTCCATCTCGCTGGCCAGCACGCCCAGCCGCTTCCAGGCCTCCCACTTGGCCTCTAACTCATAGGACACCGGCATCCGCTGGGGAGAGTGCTGCCCGTAAAAGGAATCCTTGCACTGGACCACCCCGGCGTGCCAAGGCACGCCCAAGGCCTTGGCCGCGTCCACCAAAGCCGTGAGGACCTCGTAGTCGGGCACGGCGGGGAACTCGATGGGGGCATACTCCCGGCTGGTGCCCTCGTTGCGGATGGCCCCGGTGGCGATGACCAAGTCGTCGCTCTGGACGGGCAGGGCGATGCCGCCGCAGGTCCCCGTCCGCAGGAAGGTGTCTGCGCCGATGGCCACCAGCTCCTCCATGGCGATGGCCGCCGAGGGGCCGCCGATGCCCGTGGAGCAGACGCTGACCTTCTCCCCCAGCAGGGTCCCGGTGTAGGTGTTATACTCCCGGTTGCAGGCCACCTGGACCGGGTCATCGAAAAACTGAGCGATCAGCGCGCAGCGGCCGGGATCTCCCGGCAGGATGCAGTAGCGGCCCACGTCACCAGGGGCACAGCCGATGTGATATTGTACCTGACGCGTCTCTTTATCCATGGTCTTCCTCCTGTTCCTTTCGCTGGGCCTGGACACGCTTCCAGATGAGGTAGCCCTCTAGGATCAGCGTGGCCGCCACCGAGTCGATCTTATCCTTGCGGTTCTTGGCCCGGACCCCCTGCTCCCCCAGGATGCGGTGGGCATCCACTGTGGTGCGCCGTTCGTCCCAGAGGATCACTGGCAGGCCCGTCTTCTCCC
This sequence comes from uncultured Ruminiclostridium sp., assembly GCA_964401525.1. Lineage (GTDB taxonomy): Bacteria > Bacillota > Clostridia > Oscillospirales > Oscillospiraceae > Evtepia. Next base: position 1,123 of record CAYNZG010000095.1, on the reverse strand, counting down.
GCAGCCGCTCTGCCAGAGCGGCACACTTCTCCGCCCGGGGGCCCACGGTGCCGTCCATGTTCTTGGGATAGCCCAGGACCAGCTCCTCTGCCCCCTGCTTCTGGGCCAGGGCCGCCAACTCCTCCAGGACCACATCCTCCTTCCGGCTCTTCACCAAGAAGGTCTGACCGGCCAGCAGGCCGGTCAGGTCAGACAGCGCGACCCCCGTGCGGGCATCGCCGTAATCGATCGCCATGATTCGCATTGTATTCTCCATTCTGTCACGGGCAGCGAGGCGCTCCGCCTCTGTACACCCTGTTGCATACTGATCCGATTGAAACTATGTCAGCTTGTCAAAAAGCAAGGGAGTGCTCCTCCGAACGATACCTCCCGGCAGGGTCCCCATTTTCTCCGGAGAAAATGGGGCGAAAAGAGCGCCGGGGCTCCGCCCCTGGACCCCGTTGAGTCAGGCGGAAATCTTCCAGGGCTGTGGGCCTATCTCTCCATCGCGCCTGCGGCCAGGTCATCGGCAGGCTGTCCATGGCGCGCCTACCGGCTTGGCGCGCGGGGGCGTGGGATAAGACCTGCACCGAAAACCACGGAAGGGATCCGCTTCCACCAAAACGCTTTTGACTTTGACAATTACAATTACATATGTAATTATCTTACCGAAAAGCCTGGACCCTGTCAACTGAAAGCCGCAGGGTCGGTCCAAAGATTTTTTCATTTTTCTCTTGACAGGCTTGCGTTTTCTGTGCTAATATGATTACACCTATGAAAAGGGCTTATTTTTTTGCGCGCATATTACGGTATATGTCCGCAACCCCTTGACCAAGCATGGACATAGGGAGGCAACCGATGCCGACTCTCGCCGTACTCTTTTTTCGCGCTTATTTTTAAGCCGAATGGAACATTCGCCGAAGTCGGGATCGCCTGGGAACAGGCAGGCCGATTTCGGTTTTTTTCTTTCCCAGGGCCGAACATCGTAAAGGAGGTGCCGCGATATGGCAAAGGCCGGCGCACGAGTGAAGATCACTCTCAGATGCAACGAATGCAAGCAGCGCAACTACAACACTATGAAGAACAAGAAGAATACCCCCGACCGCTTAGAGATGAACAAGTACTGCCCCTTCTGCAGAAAGCA
>CAYNZG010000094.1:0-5795 GCA_964401525.1 uncultured Ruminiclostridium sp. | reverse complement strand
ACCTGTGGAAGCTGGCTCCCGGCCGGGCGGCATTCCGCCTGGTGAACGTCACCACCGGCAAGGCCATCTTGGACAAGGGCGAGCTGGACTGGGCAGAGTGATTTTCCAGACCCCCATTTTCTCCGGAGAAAATGGGGCGAAAAGAGCACCGGGGCTTCGCCCCTGGACCCCATAAAGGTGGGTGAGACCCTGTTAGGGTGTTGGACGTGTCTCTCCATCGTGCCTGTGGCTCTGTGTCGGCAGGCTGTCTATGGCGCGCCTACCAGCTCGGCGCGCGGCAATGTGGGAGAAAACCAGCGACGAGAGGGCAGATGAGGGCATCGGCCCCTGCAAAAGGAAGTGGATGGCGGAAGCCGTTCACTTTTACAAGGACAACGAAAAGGATCGTTTCCCGGGAAAGGGAAACGATCCTTTTTTGCGTGTCAGGCTCTGCTGCGTTCCCTGGCCCGCTGCTCCAGGGCCAAAGCTCTGGGGGCGGTGTCCTCCAGGTGGAACAGGCCCAGGTCATAGAAGAGGTCCAGATGGACGAAGCCCCACTGCTCCGTGGGATAGATGCCCTGCATCCAGGTGTATTCCTGCCGCATGTCCCGGCTGAGGAAGTTTTCCACCTGGTCCATGGAGATGATGTTGCCGTAGTCGTGGTTCACGAACCGGCGCAGACACTCCTCCAGGAAGGGGAGCAGGTCCGGGTCCTGCACGGCCAGGTCGGCGACCTTTTCGTGCAGATAGAGGTCGGGGAAGGGAAATTCGCTGGTTTTGGCCAGGCCATGCTCCCGGGTCCAGTCCTTGTCGCCCGGCTCGGCCCGCATCACAGCGGCCTTGCGAAAGAGTTCCATGGGGATACCTCCGTTTTCGTGTTGGGTCCAGTATACCAGCTCCCGCCCGGGATGTAAAGGCGGGGCGGACCGCTGCGCTTTTTCTTGCGTCCGGGGGAAAAGTATGATACCCTCAAGCTGAGAAGTGTTTCCTCCGGCGGACCCGCCGCCGGAGGCCCATCGTTTCCGAAGAAAGGAGCCATGCTATGTTCAAATTAGGTCTCTGCCAGATGCACGTCACGGCCGACAAGGAGGAGAACCTGCGCCACGCCGGGGAACTCATCCGTCAGGCCTCCGCCCAGGGGGCTCAGGTGGTCACCCTGCCGGAGATGTTCAACTGCCCCTATGAAAACGCCTGCTTCCCGCGCTATGCCGAGCCTGCCGGCGGGGAGAGCTGGCAGTTCCTGTCGAACATCGCCCGGGAGCTGGGCATCTACCTCATCGGCGGCTCCGTCCCCGAGGAGGAGGACGGGAAGATCTACAACACCAGCTATATCTTTTCCCCGGAGGGGAAGGAGCTGGCCCGCCACCGGAAGGTCCACCTGTTCGACATCGACGTGCCCGGCGGTCAGCGGTTCATGGAGTCCGACACCCTCACCGCCGGTGACTCCTTCACCGTGGTGGACACGGCCTTCGGCAAGCTGGGCGTGGCCATCTGCTTCGACATCCGCTTTTCCGACTTTTTCCGGGTCATGGGGGATCTGGGGGCCCAGCTCATCGTGATCCCCGCCGCCTTCAACATGACCACCGGCCCCATCCACTGGGACCTGGCCTTCCGGATGCGGGCCCTGGACAATCAGTGCTTCCTGGCCGGGTGCTCCCCTGCCCGGGATGAGAACGCCTCCTATGTGGCCTACGGCCACTCCCTGGTGGTGAACCCCTGGGGGGAGATCATCGACCAGCTGGACGAGAAGGAAGGGGTCCATGTGGTGGACATCGACCTGGATGACCTGGCCAAGTACCGGGGGCAGATCCCCATCCTGGCCGGCCGCCGGACGGACCTGTACCGCACGGAGCGTCTGAAGTGATCCCCTGCCCCACAGGATATCTCTCCCGCTGCCGCGCGCCCAGCCGGAGGCCCGCTCCTCGGAAGGGCCTCTCCCCTGCCGTTTTGACCGGCTCCCAAGCCTCCCGTCTGCGCGGGAGGCTTTTCTGTTTCACCCTTTGTTCCGGCGCACATAGAATGGAGTGGCAATGTGCCAGTCTATGTGAACAGGAGGTCATCTTTTATGAGCGAACGCGTTGTGCCCGGTCCCGTCCCCGATGGCGGCGGCATTCGGGAAGCCGTGTGTATCCATACGAAAAAGATCTATGACAGCTGCCGGGATAAGGACTGTATTGAGGACCTGCGGGTCTACCCTACCCAGGCCTCCCAGGCGGTCTTAGAGCGGGCCGTTAGTGTCCGGGGCGGCCGGGCGGAGCTTCTCCAGGCCTATCTGGATGTGGAGCCCGCCAACTACAACCGGGGCTTTTACAGCGTGGATGTCCGGTATTACTACCGCATCACCGCGGAGGCCTTCACCGGCAGCGGCCGTCCCCAGGAGGTCACCGGCCTGGCGGTCTTTGACAAGCGGGCCCTGCTCTTCGGCAGCGAGGGCAACGCCAAGATCTTCTCCTCCCGGGATCCCGCCCAGGCGGATGGCTGCTGCGTCCGCACCAACCTGCCGGAGGCCGTCGTGGAGGTGGTGGACCCCATCGTTCTGGGCCTGCGGCTCCTGGACCCCTGCGAGGTCCCCTGCTGCCCGCCCTGCAATCCCTGTCCCCCGCCCCCACCCACGGGGAACTGCTGTCCTCCGCCTCCCCCGCCCCTCCCGCCTTCCGGCGGCTGCTGTCCGGAGAACGAGCTCACCGAGATCCCCGGCTGCATCAGTGCCTGCTTCGACAGCGAGCTGACCTTCGAGACCGGCGGGCGGCGACTGTCGGTGACCCTGGGACAGTTCTCCATCCTCCGGCTGGAGCGGGATTCCCAGCTCCTCATCCCCATGTACGACTACTGTATGCCCACCCGGGAGTGCTGCACCGGCGACGACCAGCGGGAGGACGATCCCTGCGAGATCTTCCGGCAGATCCGCTTCCCCGTGGGCGAATTCTTCCCGCCCAGTAGCTTGCCGGGGCTGGCGGAGGAGGAGAAGGGCTGCCGGTGCTGAGACACAAAAAATCCTTGTTCTTTCCTCGGAAATTTAGTATAATGTTTAGATGATATCCACAAACTCACACACAAAGGAGGCGCTCCATGAGCCGGACAGGATTCATTCACGACAAACTGGACATCAAGATCCTGGTGCTTTATTTGATGGCCCGGGTGGCCTCCCCGGTGGACTTTGCCACCCTGGCTGACCTGACCTTCTGCGATGACGGCGTGGAGTATTTCGATTTTGCCGAGTCGGTGGCGGAGCTGGTGTCTACCGGGCACCTGACCCAGGAGGACGGCAAATATGCCATCACCGACCTGGGGCGGCGCAACAGCGCCACCTGCGAGAGCAGCCTGGCCTACTCGGTCCGCCGCCGGGGCGATGAGAACCTGGCCCGGGTCAACGGCGTTCTGCGGCGGGATGCCCAGGTCCGCACCGAGCTGCTCCCCCGGGAGGATGGCGGAGTGACCCTTCGCCTCATCCAGGACGACGACAAGGGCAACATCATGACCCTGGATATGCTCACCGTCTCCACCGACCAGGCCAGCCAACTGGCCGAACGCTTCCGCGCCCAGCCCGAGCGGCTGTACAACGGCATCCTGCAGGTCCTGCTGGAGACCCCTGAGGACGAGGCGGCGGAGGAAGACCCCGTATAACATCGCAGCCCCCGGCGCAGGTCCTCGAAGGTCCCCTTCGAGGCGCGCCGGGGGCATTTTATCGCCCAAAAGCCCGCCCTGCGGTCAGCAGGGCGGGCTTGCGTCAGTTTTTGTCCTCATGCATCACCAGCACGTCCAGATAGGGGACCTCCCGGATGATGTAGTTGGCCACGGACCCCAGCTTATGCTGGGTGTTCCGGCTGGCCCGGGTCATGAGGATGGCATCGTAGAAGCCGTTCTCCGCGAAGCGGACGATCTCCGGCCCGGCGAAGCCGTGGCGGATGGCGGTGTCCACGGGATAGCCCTCCAGCATGGCGGCCCAAGCGTCCAGCTCTGCCTGGACCCGGGCGTTCCGCTGATGGTCCGGGGGCAGGTCCTCGGACAGGACGGTGAGGATGGTGAAGGCGGCCTCCCCCGGCTTGTAAAACTGCCGGGCCATCTGGATGGAGCGTAGGCTGCGGGCACTGCCGTCAATGGGGAGCAGGATCTTTTTCATGGTGGTCTCCTCCGATCAGATGTCGTCCTCCTGCATGATGAACAGGTCTAAGAAGTCGGCGTTTTTCACCAGGTAGTTGGCCACGGACCCCAGCCTCTGCAGGAAGCCCCGGGTGGCCCGGGTCATGCACAGCGCGTCGAAGCCCTCCTCCCGGGCGAACTTGACGATCTCCGGGCCGGGGGTCCCATACCGCAGGGCGGTGGTCACGGAAAAGCCCGGCAGCAGGGCGGTGAAGGTGTCTAACTCCTTTCGGGCATCCTCCTCCGTCCGGGCCAGACCCAGCTGGGCCTCCAGGCTCAGGGGCGTGGGCAGGACCATGAGGATGGTCACCGCCGCCTCGTCCGGGGAAAAGGTCTCTTTCACCATGTGGATGGTGCGGAGGCTGCGGGAGCTTCCGTCGATGGGCAGCAGCAGATGGGTCATAGCGATACCTCCTTCAGAACCGGAAAGGGAAACAGGAAAGGGGGAAAGGCCTGGCCTTTCCCCCTGTATCAGGTCACATCATTCTTCCTGGGTCTCAGGGTCCTCGCGCATGACGAAGACATCCAGGAAGGACGCATTTTTCACCAGATAGTTGGCCACGGAGCCCAGCTTGCGGATGGGGCCGCGGGTGGAACGGGTCATAAAGATGACGTCCGCGCCGATCTCCTTGGCGTATTCCACGATCTCCACACCGGGGGCGCTGCCCAGCAGGACCTGGGTGTGGACGGTGAAGCCCTCCAGCATGGCGGCGACATCTTCCAGCTCGGGGTGAGCCAGTTCAGCCCGGTGCTTGATCTCCTCCATGGAGTTGATGTAGAGCTGTGCACCGATGACCTTGGCGATGTAGATCTCACATTCATTGGGGCGACAGACTCGCTTGACCATACGAACGGTACGGATCGAACGAGAGCTTCCGTCGATAGGTAACAAAACTTTCTTCATAATGGAGACCTCCTTTGGTGGTTTTTACTTCCTATCTGTATTGTAGCACGGATAGGAAAGTATGTCAAATGGGATTTTGAAAATTTAGTCGATCCCGTAGATGATCGTGTAGGCGTTGTGGATGGCGGCGATCTCTGCGGTGGTGTGCACGCCGCCGTCCTCCCCGTCCAGGGTCCAGGCCAGGCCCGCCTCGGCGGTGATCTTCACTTTGGGGGTGGAGAAGGAGGTGGTGATGGGGCTGAGGATGTTGGGGTCCCCGGAGAGGATGGTCTGGCTGAACTCCTCCACGGTCTTCACGCCTCGGATGGGGGAGATGAGGGTCACCTCCAGCAGGCCGTCGGACAGGTCGGGGTTTCCGGGGGGGAAGTTGCGGAAGCCGCCCACGGAGGTGGTGTTGCTCACCATGCCGTAGAGGAAGTCCCCTTCGATGACCTGGTCGTCGTACTCCACCTTGATGTGGTGGGGCTTGATGGAGGTCAGGTGCTTGGCGGCCTCCAGCAGGTAGGCCTTGTAGCCCAGGACATTCTTGATCTTCTGGGGGGTGGTGTAGGACACCTCGGAGAAGGCCCCGAAGGCGGCCACATAGAGGAAGTTCTTCCCATTGAAGTAGCCCAGGTCGTGGGTGTGGGGCTCGCCGGAGACCGCCGTGGCGGCCAGGGCGGACAGGCTGTCTGAGGGCAGGTTCAGGTTCCGGGAGAAGTCATTGGTGGTGCCCAGGGGGATGTAGCCGATGGTGAGGGGCTTGTCCCCCCGGCGGACCCCGGAGATGGCC
>CAYNZG010000093.1:0-5959 GCA_964401525.1 uncultured Ruminiclostridium sp. | reverse complement strand
CTCCCGGTTGAGCTTGCCCAGGATGGCCAAAAACTCCCCCGCCGCGATGGGGTCCAGCTGACTGGTCGGTTCGTCCAGGATCAGCAGCGAGGGCTGCATGACCATCACCGAGGCCAGATTCAGGAGTTGCTTCTGCCCGCCGGACAGCTCCGTCACATTTTTGTAAAACCAGGTCTGGATGCCGAAAAAGGAGGCCATCTCCGCCACCCGCCGCCGGATGGTGGGGGTGTCATAGCCCAGGCTCTCCAGGCCGAAGGCCAGCTCGTGCCAGACCTTGTCCGTGACCACCTGGTTGTCCGGGTCCTGCTGCACAAAGCCGATGCGCTGGCTCTGGGTGCGCTGGTCCAGATCCTCCAGAGGGGTCCCCTCCAGCAGGACCTGCCCCGTGCGCCGCCCGTGGGGGCGCAGCACGGACTTGAGTTGCCGGAGCAGGGTGCTCTTGCCGCAGCCGGAGGGGCCGCAGAGCACCAGGAACTCCCCCGCCGCCACGGACAGGGTCAGGTCATCCAGGGTCTTCTCTGCCTGCTCCGGGTAGGAAAAGCTCAGATGGTCGATCTGCAGCAGCGGTTCACCGCTGCCCTTCCGTTCCTGTTCCATGGATGCCCCCTCCTTTCCGCCAGGTGGTCTTCTGCCGCCGCACGGCCCTGGCCCGCTGCTTTCGGTCGGCGGCAGCTAACTCATGGGTCACATACTGCGGCCCGATCCGGGCCAGCAGGTCCGCCACCCCCGGGTCGGTCCAGGGCCGGTGCCGGTCGATGGCCAGGATGTGGCCGTAGCTCTGGCCGAACCGCGCCCCATAGTCCTCCGGCAGGTCCGGCGGCAGGGACCCGATATGCTTTTTGACATAGGGCCCGCTGAGGCTCTGGTGCAGGTGGACCCCGCGGATCCACTGGCACAGGTCCCCATGGCGGTCCAGCATGGCGTGGAGATACCGCAACCCCTCTGCCTGGGTGCGCAGGCGCGGCTCCGTGTTCATCAGGTGGCCTGTGTCCAGGAGGATGCCCTTGCGCTCGTAGGCGATGCCGTCCAGCAGCCGCCGGGTCTTCTCCGGTTCGGTCATGGTAAAGCCCGGCCACCACTGGTTCTCCACCAGGAAGTCAAAGTCCGGCGGGACCGTTTTCAACAGGGTGTTGATGATCTCTGCGGACGCATCCAGCACCGCCTCGTCCGTGTGGAGCCAGCGGTAGGTATACCCCTCCTCGATGGAAACGTCGGAAACGTGAAAGACCACATACCGCGCCCCTAAGGCTCTGGCCCGGTCCAGGTCCGCCCGGTAGAGGTCCAGCAGGGTCTCCAGGCCTCGGCCACCGTAAAAGGCCCAGGCCGTCTCCAGGGAGCCGAACTTCCGCTCTAGGGCCGCGTGGTCCTCCCGGTAAAGATCCAGCCAGTCCGGGAAGAAGGTCAGGTGGTACCCCGTGAGCAGGTCCGGCGGGAAATCGGCGGGGATCTCCTCCCCGCCCCAGATGCCTTCCACGCCGTCCAGGCCCAGGGCCTGAAGCTCTCGGCGCAGGCCCTCCCCGTCACCGTATTCCGCCAAAATATCCGCACACAGGGGAAGATTCACACTTTCGATCATGGCTGCGCCTCCTTTTTGCTCTGCGTTTTCCAGGTCCGGGCCGCCCAGCGGTTCAGCAGCACCGGGGTCAGGCCCAGGGCCAGGTAGACCACCTGCAAGCTCACCGTAAAGGGCGTCACCACCGCCCCCTGGGCGGTGGGATAGTAACGCCAGGCCATCCCCCCAGCCAGCCATCCGGTCAGGAGATAGAAGCCGCAGAAGGCCAGCCAGGCCAAGGCGGCCTTGTCCCGGTCGTCGAATCGATAGATGGAAAAGGCGGTCCGGCCGGGCAGGCCGTAGCCCCGGCTCTTCATGCTGTCCGCCGTCTCGATGGCGTTTTCCAGACTCCAGGTGATCATGATGGAAAAGATGGTCACCGCGTTCCGCAGCCGCCGCAGCAGGGAGCCGTTGACGGTGTCCCGGCCCACGCACCGCTGGGCCTGGCTGACCACCTGGAACTGGGCCTTGAACTTCGGCACGAAGCGGAGGGTCATGGACAGCACCAGGCTCAGGGCGGGGATGACTCGCCCGAAGAGATAGACGAACTTGTCCGAGGTCATCACCGCGTGATAGCAAGTGAACCAGGTGATGACCGCCGCCAGCATCCCGGCGGCCGCCAGACCGTAGAGGATGCTCTCCAGGGTCAGGGGGTTGCCCGTGGGCAGGTAGCAGAGGATGGTGGCTCCCTCATGCTGGAAAGCCGGGTTAATGATGGCCGCCAGGGCCATCATCGGCAGCATGCAGCGGAGCTGGAACCGAACGGCCTTCCGCCCGTTCAGGTCCACGCTGTAGGCGATGGCGCAGACCAGGGAGATGACCAGGCTGGCCGGATGCATCAGGACCATGGCGCAGCCCACCACCAGACCGAAGTACAAAAAATTCACCAGGGGGTGATAGCTGGAAAAGGGATCTCTGTGTTTCATGCCGCCTCCTCTCTGCGCCAGGCCGAGACTTCAACCTCCGTCAGCCCGCCGCCACATAGTAACCGCCCACATCGATACCCAGGTTGCAGGTGTAGACCCAGCAGATGGTGTCCCCTGCCCGGAGCTGGTAACGGCTGCATCCATAGTTGGGGAACCAGTCGTTGACCTTGTACATCCAGCCGGACAGTTCCCCGCAGTCAAACTCATAGAGATTGTGGATGCCCTCGATATAGGCACTATTATAAATGGGTGTATTCTCAAATTCCATATGGATCTTCTGCTGCTTGCAGGTGCGCTGGAGCACGTTGAACACGCTCTCCCCCTCGTAAAAGGTCACCTGGGTGGAGGGCAGGATCCAGCCATCCCTGGGGACCAGCTCCGTCTTGTTGGGGTCCAGCCAATCCATATTCTTCAGGATCGTCGCGCAGGAGATGGAGAGCGTGCAGGTGTGGGCCACATCGGAAATGGTCGCGTCCTGTGGCTCCACTGGAATGGGCTTCCCCTCTGGCACCGGATCGGTGAGGTACTTGTCCTTGCCGGTACTTGGGTCGATGACCATGCCCTGCTGCTGGGAGTAGTCCCGGTCTCCGGCCACCACCCCGGGGGAGGAGCCGCCGGCCAGGTCCTCGGCAGCCTCGATCTTTTCCTGGGCGCTCATGCCCCCGGTGGTCCCGCCGGGGCGGCTCTCCAGGCCGGTCTCCGGCTGGGTAGCCGTGGCTTCCTCCGCCGGGTCCTCCTGGTCCGCAGGCGTTTCCTCGTCGTCGGTGTCGGTCTCCGTCTCCTCCGGCTCCTCGTTCTCTGCGGGCAGGGTCTGGACGGGAGTGGTCTCCGGCTTTTCTACGGTCCACCCCTGCATCCCGGGCGCGCCGCCGCCGTACCAAAAGGCTCCGGCCAGCACCGCCATAATCAAAACCGGAAGTAGGACCTTCCATTTATGCTTCTTCCACCACATGGTATTCTCCTTCTATTATAACAGCTTTGCGCTGCCCAGCAAGTTGCAGATCATCTGGGCCACTTCGCAGCGCCGGACCGGCTCCTTGGGTCGGATGGCCAGGTCGCTCTGGTCCAGGATGTCCGCGTCATAGCAGAAGGCCAGACCCTCTCTTGCCCAGGCATCCGTGGTCACATAGTCGCTGAACTGCGCCAGGATATCCCGCACCGCAGCGCCGTCCACCGCCGTGTCCATGCCGCAGAGCTTGGCGGCCCGGGCCACCATGACGGCGGCCTCCTGCCGGGTGATGGTCCCGTTGGGGGCAAAGGTCGTGGCGCTCATGCCGTTGACGATGCCGTAGGCATAGGCAGACCCCACCCAGGGGGCGAACCAGTCCTTGCTCTTCACGTCCGTGAACTGGGTGGTGTTCTTCTGGGGCAGGCCCAGGCCCCGGACCACGATGGCCGCGAACTGCGCCCGGGTCATGGTGGCATCAGGGCTGAAGGAGGTCTCGTTGAAGCCGTTGATGATGCCCCGGGCCGCCAGGGTCTCGATGGCCGCCTGGTTTTTGTGGGCGTTGGCCCCGGAGATATCCGCGAAGGTCTTGCCCGGCTCCGTGATGGGCTGGGCGGTCACATCCGCGTGCTTACCCGGCAGACCGCTCCCGGCGGGCTGGGTGCTGCTGCCGATGGAGATGGCATCACTCATGCGATAGAGGCTATTCTTGCCCTGGGCGGCCCGCTGGGCGGCCACCAGACCGTAAAAGGCCTGCTCCGTGGCCATCTGGTTGCTCCCGGACCCCAGGGCGGTGTGCTGGAAGCCGTTCCCGGGAAGATAGTAGGTCATGAGGTTGTCCAGCAGGGTGTGACCGCCCTTGACGAACCGGGGATCCTCCAGGGAGATGCCCAGCTCACAAAGGGCCACGATGATCTGCACGCAGCTCTCGGAGTTGGCCGTGCCCCAGGAGGCAAAGCCGCCGCCGGAACGCTGCTGCCTGGACATACAGGTCAGGGCCTCCCGGGTGGCCTCCTCCACGGCGGGCTGGTCCTGATACTTGGCCAGGGCCTGCAGGGCCATGCCGGTGATGTCCGGGTCGGACACCCCGTCCCCGTCAGAGGCGGCACCGGTGCCACCGAAGAGGCTCCAGCCTCCGTCGTTTAACTGGCAGGCCAGGATCCGGTCGATGTACATCTGCCGGGTAGCCTGTGTCTTGGCCTCTTTGTTCTGGGGCATGGGATAGTTGCGGGAATCCAGGGCGATGAGGGCCCAGATGGGTCCGTTCAGGCCCTGCCAGATGGTCTTGTCATAGTCTCCCAGGGGATAGGTCAGGTCATACCCCGCCACCGACCGCGCGTCCTTGCCGATGGCACTCAGGGCCACGATGAGGCGGGAGTATTCCGTGTATTTCTTGTCGTGGAGCACACCCTTGCAGGCCTCCACATACTGCTCCACCGTGGCGTAGTAATCCTGATAATAGGTCTCCGGCACGGCACAGCCGCTGCGGGCCAGGCCCAGGACGGCCCACTCCCCGCCGATGGAACCCACCTGGGGGCTGCTGACCGTCTGGTGCATATACTGCGCTGTGTCCGTCAAGGCCGCCGAGAGCTTGTCCTGGGTCACGGCGGCAAAGGCCGGAACGGACAGGCTCAGAGCCAGCACCAGGGCCAGCAGAAGGCTGGCCGTTCGCTTCATCCGTTGTGTCATAGTTTTTTCTCCTAAACAGCCGCTCGACTTGATCCATTGGAACGCAAAGCGGTCATGATACAGCTGAAACCTACCCGGAGGGATCCCTCCGGGTAGGTTTGCAAAAAGGTGCGTGACAGGGTCGTTATCCTGCCAAAGAACGGTAGAGGAAGGTCACCATCTGGCCGCGAGTACAATCGTCCTTCGGGCCAAAGCTGGTCGCCGTCATACCCTGGGTGATGCCTTCTTTTGCTGCCCACAGAACAGCATCCTGATAATAGTCCGTCTCCTTGACATCGGTGAAGGGATGGGTCCCCTCCACGGCGGGAGACTGGGCATTTCGATACAGGAAGGCTGCCATTTGTCCGCGGGTGCAGCTCTCTTCCGGGCCAAAGAGGGTCTCCGTGATGCCCTTGGTGATGCCTTGCTCCACGGCCCACTGCACAGCATCATAGAAGTAGTCATCCGCTTTGATATCGGTGAACGCGTTCGTCACGTTCTCCGCCTTGGGCTGACCTGCTGCACGCCAGAGGAAGGTGACCATTTGGGCACGGGTGCAGGATTCTTCCGGGCCGAAGGTCGTGGCAGACATTCCGTTGGTGATCTTCTGCTTCACGGCCCACTGCACGGCATCATAGAAGTAATCCTTGGTCTTCACATCGGTAAACAGGAGGTTCCCTGTAAGCTCTGCGAAAGCAGTCTCTGCTTTCGCCAGAAGCTGGTAATTGGTCACCAGCTTCTGCTGGGCAGTGGTCAGGGCATCGTAGGCCTTGCGGGCCGCCGTGATCTTATCGCCGCTGTTTTCCGTGACGGTGCCGATGGCATCGATCAATTTGATGACTTTATCGGCAGCGGTACGGTCTGCAT
>CAYNZG010000092.1:0-5968 GCA_964401525.1 uncultured Ruminiclostridium sp. | reverse complement strand
GGGATCAGGATCGGGGGTGGGAGTAGGAGTCGGAGCAGGGGCGGGCTTCACGGAGGGTCTGGAGGACCCGCCGCCGGAAGAACCACCGGAGGAAGAACCGCCGTTGGCGCTGTCGGTGGTCCCGGTCAGCTCATAGGCAGCCAGGGTACCGGAGACCTCGCAGGCGGTCAGCAGCAGAGGCTTGCCGGTCTTGCTGTCGGTCCCGGACACGAAGCACAGGCCCTCGGGGGATACATCCCCCTGGACAGCGGCGGTGAAGTCGCGGGAGTTGATGTAGTTGACGAAGGTGGCCTTGGCAGGCTCGGTGATGTCATAGACCATGACGCCGCCGATCCGCTCCAGGCCGATGAAGGCATAGGTCTTGCCGTTCACCACGCCGGTGACCACAGTCTCCGGCTCGGGGCCCTTCTTCCCGGAGCGGTTATCCAGGCTCAGCTTGTTGTTGGAGGCGTTGAAGTAGTCGGGGAGCTGGGCGGCGGTGATCTCCTCAAAGTCGCTGCCGCTGTCATAGACCAGGTCCAGGCCGCTGTCGGTCACCTCATAGATGGTGAAGGAGCGGCCGCCGAACACATAGGCCTTCTCCTGGTCCAGACCGTCCCACTTGGCCGCGTCGAACCAGACCACCTTTTTGTCCACCTTCACATTGCCGGTGGGAGAGGTCTTGCTCTCCACTTCGTTGTCCATGCCTGCCCAGTCAGAGCGGCTGTCGCCCTCGTTGGGAGTCAGCAGGTAGGTCTTGCCGCCGATCTCGGCCACGGAGATCCCGTCGGGCATCCGAATGCCATAGATGTTCTCATAGGTCTGCAGGTCGATGGTGTTGTCCTTCTGGAGATCCACCTTGGTCTTGCCGTAGTCCTGGAAGCCCAGAGGATACACCCCGGTGAAGGTCCCAGCGGTGAGATCCAGCACGGCGATGGCGTTGGCCTCCTGGAGGGCCACATAGGCAGTCTGGCCGGAGACGGCGATGTATTCCGGCTCAAAGTCCACAGAGGGCTGCTTGTCCTTCTGCACCAGCACGCCGGAAGCCGTCAGGGCCTCCCGCTGGGCATCGAAGTCGTCGAAGGTCACGACCCTGGCGGTCAGGGCGTTGTCCTCTCCGATGGTGACGACAGACACGGAGCCCTTGGGGTCAGTGCCCTCGGTGCCCTGGCGGGGCTCACCTTCGTCGGCGGTGAGGAGGGTGTTCTGGTCTGCGAAGGTAACCATGTCGGGCTGCACGCCCACGGAGGCGGTGGAGAGCAGGGTCAGGGAGCCGTCGGCCTGGCAGGCGAACAGGGCCACCATGCCCGGGTCTGCATAGCCGCTGGCCTGGATGGCCACGGCCAGCTTGCTCCCGTCGGGAGAAATGGCCACGGAGGTCATGTCACCGTAGGCAAAGCCCTCCACCAGGGACTTCACGTCGTACTCCGTGCCGTTCAGGGCGGTGACGGTGTCGCCGTCCAGGCTGCCGTTGCAGTCCACGGCGATGAGCTTGCCCTTCACGCCACTGACGGCGTAAGCGTAGCCGTTGGCAGCGTTGTACTGGACGATCTCCAGGCTGCCGCCGTCCTCGCTCATGGCACCGGAGTTGTAGCGGCCGGCCAGCTCCAGCTTCAGGGAGCCGGTCTGGTTGTAATAGCCCTGCACCCGGGTGTCATCGGTCACCACGGGGGTGTAGGAGGGTTCCTCCCCGCCGCTCTGGGCGGTGCGGTGGATGGTGAAGGTGTCCACCACGGATAGGTCGGTGGTGCGGTAGGTGGTGATGGTGAAAGCCGTGTCAGACACGTCCACCCGGGACACGTTGGGGATATGCTCCTGGTTGTGCACGGCGGAGTAGGGATAGTTGCCGTTGTTCACCAGGTTATAGTGCTTCGAGCCGGAGCCGGAGTTGGCCGTGACATAGAGGATCCCGGTGGGGTCGGTGATGGCGCTGTAGGCCGCATCCTCATAGAGGGAGGCATCGGTCATGGGGGTCAGGCCGTCCATCATATAGGTGCGGCAGTACACATGGTCGTGACCCATGAGGACCACGTCGATATCCAGCTCCTTGAACACGGGGACCAGCTCATTGCGGCGGGCAATGATATCCTCGTTTTCCGCGTGGCTGGCCACGGTGTAGAGGGAGTGGTGGAAGGTGACGATCTTCCACTGGATGTCCTGGTCCTGGGTAGCCGCGATGGCCCCTTCCAGAAAGGCCTTGTGCTCGGCGGTGGACATATCGTTGGTGTTCAGCACCATAAAGAGCACGTTGTTGTAGACGAACCAGCTGTCGCCGCCGGCGCTGGTGGTGCCCAGGGTGTCGGACTCGTTGGCCACGTTGAAGTGCTGGCTGTAGGCGTTGGAGCCGGAGTCGTGGTTGCCGATCACCGTGGCGGCGGGCAGGCCGGTGAGGGCCTGGTGCTCCAGGTAGCCCTCGTACTGTGCCTCGTCGTTGGCGGTATTCACCTGGTCACCTGCGGAGAGCAGGAAGGACACGCCGGAGAAGAGGTCGTTCTGGTCGATGATGTTCAGAGTCTTCTCCCAGCCCTGGATGTCGGTGGGGGTGCTGCCTGCGCCGATCTGGGGGTCGCCCACGAAGGCGAAGGAGAAGGCATCGGCTCCGCCGGTGGTGAAGTGATAGACCTCACTGACCTGGCTCTGGTTGCTGAGCTGATAGTAATAGGTGGTGTTGGTCTTCAGGCCGGTCATGGTGGCCTGGCAGCTATACTGGCCGTCGTTGGCCTGGGCAGCAGTGGCAGAGATGGTCTGTGCCCCGGTCATGGCGGCGTTGTCGGCCACTCGCAGGACGGCGTTGTCCAGGGGGGAGTACCAGGTGACATTCATCTGGCTCTCATCGGCACCCATGGACAGGCTCAGGTCGGACTGAAAGGACACCGCCTCGTCAGACAGGGACAGGTCCAGCAGGGAGAACCACACGTCAGAGCTGGTCTTGCGGCCGTTGTGGACTTCCACAGCCAGGGTGTTCTCCCCTTCCCGCAGCAGGCTCAGGTCGTAAATGCTGCAGTCCAGGGTGTCGGGGCCGCCGTTGGATCCGCCGTACTGGAGGTTGGCATCGAAGCCGTGGCCCAGGGAGTCTCCGTTCTCGTCGCAGGCCAGGTCATGGCCTGCGGCCACCCGTTGGCCGTTGAGGTAAACGACCGCGCCGTCGTCATACTCTAAGGAGAGGTGCAGCTGGGTGTAACCCTCCAGGGAGTCCACGGTGAAGGTGGTGCGGAAGAAGTAGGCGGGGGTGTCGTTCTGGCCGTCGCAGCCGTCCAGCACCGTGGCGGCGGTGCGGCCGCTGCCATAGTTGGCCGAACCCTTCTTGGAGCCGAAGGGGCCCACGGCGGTCTTCCAGCCTGCGTCGTCAAAGTCCGGCGCGGTCCAGGCGGTCCGGTCGTAGCCGAGGGCGGAGGCATCCCCCGCCGGGTCGGTCCCATCGTCCAGATAGGACCAGGTCGTAACAGAGCCAATGCCCTTGGCCTGAGGCTGCGGCTCCTCTTCTGCTGCCAGCGCAGCGGTGGGGAGCAGACCCAGCACCATGACGAAGGTCATCAGCAGACATACCAATCGTTTCATAGTTCCTCTCCTTTTTTCTTGGATCTACAGAGGTGAATAGGACTTTCTTCGACTGTATGATAGACCCACCGGGGCCGTCCCTTCCACCCAAAACCCGTAAAGGAGGGGTTCTGATCTTGTTAAGCTTTTTCCCAAAATGTAAAAAACAGAGAAGGGAGGTTCCCTTCTCTGTTAAAACTTGCTGTTCTGTTGTTTTCCGGCTCAGGCCACGGTGCGGGCCAGCAGGCTGGCGGCCAGAGGGGCCTCCTCCTCTGCCTGGGCGGAGATAGAAGGCATCAGGTGGTCGATGCCGGTCCGGTCGGCGGTGGCCTCGGGCAGCTCCAGGTCTGCAACGGGGGCCTCGGCCTCCAGAGCCACATCGGGGGTGTTCACATACCAGTAGGAATAGGAATTTCCCACCCGGGTGCCGTGGGCCTGGTCGATGGTCACGCGGCCGTGGGCCACGTTCTGGGCGGGGTCGGCACAGTAGAACACGCCGTCGGTGTAGTCCGTCAGCAGGATGCCGTGGGGCACGCCGGGGGCGTGGAGCATGACCCCTTCGGGGTGCTCGGCCAGGACCTGGATGAGGACCTCACGGTTGGCTTCGCCGCCGGGCAGACGGCTGCGCTTGACCTCCATGCCGTCGTAGGAGAAGTGGTAGGGCAGGCCGCGGCCGCCGATCCAGAAGGCTTCCCGGCAGGAGGCCTCGGTGATGGAGGCCCAATCCTGGTCGCCCCGGAGCATGGCCGTTCTTCTGAGCATCATAGCGGTGGAAGCGAGGGTACAGGTCCCGCTGCGCTCCTGCTTGAGGAACACGCTGTCCTGGTTGATCTCCTCGAAGGTGGCTGCCAGGGCCCCGGGGGCCATGGACAGAGCCATGATTACCATCAGTACAATACTCAAAATTCGACGCTGCATCCTGTCACTCCAAATCTATCTGAAACTCTTGTTGACTCGGTCTGTTTTCCGGGTCCATTGTTACAATTTTCGCGATTCATGTAATAATTGTAACCGCTTTGTAATAATACCATAGATTTTTGCAAATGGGAACCCTTTCCTCGAAATTTCTTGCATTATTTTGTTGCCAATTTGTTAACTTTCCGGGGAACTCCTCACTATTCCTGTTAGGATGCACAATCCAATTTGTATACTTCACCGATCCATTGGGCATTTTGCCACTCCCGGTTTTTCGACCTCCTACGCCGCCCCCAGCCAGCGCAGCAGGAACAGCAGCCCCAGACCCGGCAGACCCAGCAGCCCCAGGGTCAGGGCGTTGAAGGGGTTCACCCCCAGGGCCAGCCCGGCGGCCAGGCCACTGTGGGACCACAGGGCCAGCGCGCCCAACCCCGCCGCCGACCGGGCCAGCAGGCCCAGCAGCCACCGGAGGGGCCGGTGGAACACCGCCAGAAACAGCAGCCCGAACAGCAGCAAAGACAGCCCCGGGCCTTCCGTCAAACTCATAGACCTTCCTCCTTTTCCAGGGCCTTCAGCTGCCGCAGCAGATAGGTGTGCTTGGCCCCCAGGGCATCGATCTCATAGAGATAGTATTCCAGCAGGTCCTCGTCCGCCGTCTCGTCAAATCCTGCCCGGGCCGCCGCCAAGGCCCGCCCGGTCTCCTCCAGCCCCAGCCGCAGTCGCCGGGACCGGGATGCTCGCTTCCCCATGGCCGTGCCCTCCTGTCCTCACATTCTATGGATAGTTTGTGCGAATATGCCGGGTCTATGCCCCCGGCTGTCATACAATTGTAAGAATTCGTTGCCGAAAAGCTCTTTCCAGAAAGGGAAACTATGGTATAATGAGGGCAGTTATCAACCACCCTTCGGAAGAGGTATCCAATATGAAACGATCTGCACGCAAGCTCCTCTCTCTCCTGCTGGCCCTGAGCCTGGCCGTGGGCCTGTCCGCCCCCGCCCTGGCCGCCCAGGTGGCCGTCACCGGCCTGACTCTGGACCGGACCAGCCTGACCCTGGCCATCGGCCAGACCGCCGCCCTCAAGGCCACGGTCCAGCCGGAGGATGCCACCGACCAAACCGTCCTCTGGTCCTCCAATAAGGAGGCCGTCGCCACCGTCTCTGACACCGGTGTCGTCACCGCCGTGGCCCCGGGCACTGCCGCCGTCACCGCCCAGAGCAAGGACGGCCAGTGGCCCGCCCTCTGCACTGTCACCGTCCTGGACAACACCAAGGACGCTCTGACCCTGGCCCCCCAGGCCGTCACCACCCAGGCCGGGCTGTTCCAGCCCAAGATCCTCCAGGCCCCTGCCGTCACCGTGAAGAACGGCGACCTGGACGTGACCGACCGGTACACCATCGGCTATAGCTGGCTGGACGGCAAGCACCAGCCCATCACCGGCGACAAGACCGCCGTCGTCACCCCCCTGACCCGGGACACCCTTCAGTTCACCTGCGTGGTGGCCGCCGTCAGCAAGACCGACAGCACCAAGGCCCTCACC
>CAYNZG010000091.1:0-5969 GCA_964401525.1 uncultured Ruminiclostridium sp. | reverse complement strand
GTCTTGATCAGCTGGAGAGCAGGACGGACGGTGTCTGCGGTGGAATAGGTAGCGCCGCCCAGCAGGCAGTCAGCCTCGCCCATCTTCACCAGCATGGTGCCGAAGTAGTTGCCCTTCATCAGGTTCTTGCGGCAGTCCTCGGGGCTCATCTTGCCCTTGCGCAGCTCGACCATCTTCTCCACCATGGCATCCATGCCTTCATAGGTGGCGGGATCCACGATGCGGACACCCTCGATGTCGAAGCCGCCCTTCTCTGCGGCTGCCTTGACCTCAGCTTCCACGCCCACCAGGATGGGAGTCAGGAAGCCGTCCTTCTTCAGGCGGGCGGTAGCCTCCAGGATACGAGCATCGGGACCCTCAGTGAAGACCAGGGTGCGGGGATTTGCCTTCAGGGTTTCGATCAGTTTTGCAAACATAGTCGTTTACCTCCATAATCAAATCAATGTGAGACCATCATCTCATGTTCTAAATCAACGGATTCATTGTAGCACTATATGTCGGACGGTTCAAGCTTTTTTTCGACCGCCTTCATCCCAGGACCGCCCGGCTGAGACGGGCCACAGCCTCGGAGAGCTTCTCCTCCTCCAGGCCGGAATAGTTCATCACCAGCACGTGGGTATGGCGGCGCTCTTCCTTATTATAATAATATTGTGAGACGAAGGACAGGCGCAGCCCCTCCTCCTCCGCCGCCCGGAGGATCTCCTCCTCCGTCCGGTGGGTGTCCACCTCCATCAGGAAGTGCAGTCCGGCGTTCTCCTCGCTGATGCGGACCTTCCCCGCCAGGGGGCTGCGGCCCAGCTCCGCCAGGAGCTTGTCCCGCATGGTCCGGTAGTAGTTGCGCATCCGGTTGATGTGCTTTTCAAAATACCCCTCAGAGAGGAACCGGGCCAGGGTCATCTGCTCCAGGCAGGAGACGGTGCCGGAATAGAAGCCCAGGGTCTCATAGAACCGGGTCACTAGATGCTTGGGAAGCACCAGGTAGCTGATGCGGAAGGCCGGGGCCAGGCTCTTGGAGAAGGTGTTGATGTAGATGACCTTCTCCATCACGTCGATGCTCTGGAGGGTGGGGATCGGGCGGCCGGACAGGCGGAACTCGCAGTCGTAGTCGTCCTCGATGATGTAGCGGTTCTCCCCCTTGGAGGCCCAGCTCAAAAATTCATAGCGGCGGCTCACCGGCATGACCACCCCTGTGGGGAAGTGGTGGGAGGGTGTGATGTGCAGGATCTCCGCGCCGCTCTCCTCCAGCCGGTCGGGAATAATCCCGGCGGCATCCATGGGAATGTGGTGGACCGTCACGTCGTTCTTCTCATAGATCTTGCTCAGGCGGAGATAGCCCGGGTCCTCCACTGCGTAGCCCCGGGTGCGGCCTAGGAGCTGGATGAGCACACTATATAAATACTCTGTTCCCGCGCCGACCACGATCTGCTCCGGGTCGATGGACATCCCCCGGAACTGATAGAGGTGGTCGGAGATAGCCTGGCGCAGCTTGAGGATGCCCCCGGCAGAGGTGTCCGTCAGCAGGGCGGTCTCGTCCTCCCCGGCGGTCACATCCCGCAGGAGCTTGACCCAGATAGAGAAGGGAAACATGTCCCTGGCCACCGAGCTTCCTACCAGGTCGGCCCAATAGGTCCGCTTGGGCGGCTGCTTGGGGACCTCCCGCCTGGGCGGGGGCAGGGTCGGCTCCGCCCCCTTTTCCAGCTCACAGACATAGTAGCCCCGCTTGGGCAGGGTGTAGAGATAGCCCTCGGCCACCAGCTGGGCATAGGCGCTCTCCACCGTGATGGTGCTGACCCCCAGGTTCTTGGCAAACGTCCGCTTGGAGGGAAGCTTCTCCCCTGCCCGCAGCTTTTTCTGTAAAATGTCCTGCTTGATGCACCGGTACAGGTGCTCATACATGCTCTCGGACGCGATATTTTCAAAGGAGTAGGTCAGCACGGTCTTCGGTCTCCTCTCTGGTATGTGACCATATAAATTTCTACAAAAATGCAATTTTTGATATCATCAGACCCATTATAGCCCCTGACCCGCCCCCTGTAAAGGTCATTTCCGCCCCGGTCCCCTTCGTCAAACTACCAGATTTTTTCTGTCCCCTGACCGTCGGTTTTTGGTATACTTTTCGCGTCCATTTGGAAACTTTTGAAAGCTTACTTTTTTCTTGTGGATTTTGATGGAAAATCCAGACTTGGCTTTGCAAAAAATTAAGAAATAGCACGGAGATTTTTCAGGTTTTTTTTTGCAATTTAAAACCGCCAAAATTGCAAGCCTTCTGGCGCGATTCTTCTCTTTTTCCCCGTATTGCAAGGATTTGCCCTTTCGTGTATAATGAACCAAGAAAAAGAGTACATTTGTTCTTGCATGACGCACAGGATCCATGCGCACCGCCCCAGCGGCCGGGTGCCCCCACAATATATGAGAAGGAGTTAAGCTTATGAGCGAAGTACGTATCCGAAACTTCAAGCGAGTCCTGGTGGCCAACCGAGGTGAGATCGCCATTCGCGTGTTCCGCGCGCTGAACGAGCTGGAGATCACTTCCGTCGCCATCTACTCCAAGGAAGACAAGTACGCCAGATTCCGCACCGTGGCAGACGAGGCCTATCCTCTGGACCCCAGCAGAGGCCCTGTTGATGCCTATCTGGACATCGCCACCATCATCAAGATCGCCAAGGACCACAATGTGGACGCCATCCACCCCGGCTATGGCTTCCTGGCTGAGAACCCCATCCTGGTGGAAGAATGCGAAAAGAACGGCATCGTCTTCATCGGCCCCACTGTGGACAGCATGAACGCCATGGGCGACAAGATCTCCTCCAAGCAGATCGCCATCGCCGCAGGCGTGCCCATCATCCCCGGCGTGGACCACGCCATGAAGACCGTAGAGGAAGCCATGGAGGTGGCCAAGACTGTTGGCTACCCCGTCATGCTGAAGGCCTCCAACGGCGGCGGCGGCCGCGGCATGCGTATCGTCTATAAGGAAGCTGACATGGCCAAGGAGTTCAAGGAGGCCATCGACGAATCCAAGAAGGCCTTCGGCGACGACCAGGTCTTCATTGAAAAGTATCTCCGCGGCCCCAAGCACGTGGAAGTGCAGATGCTGGCCGATAACTACGGCAACGTGGTCCACCTGTATGACCGCGACTGCTCCGTGCAGCGCCGTCACCAGAAGGTGGTCGAGTACGCTCCCGCCTTCTCCGTCCCCGAAGCCACCCGCCAGAAGATCTTCGACAGTGCCATCGCTCTGTGCCGCCACGTCGGCTATCGCAACGCCGGTACCTGCGAGTTCCTGGTGGACCTGGAGGGCAACCCCTACTTCATCGAGATGAACCCCCGTATCCAGGTGGAGCACACCGTCACCGAGCTGGTCACGGACATCGACATCGTCCGCTCTCAGATCCTGGTGGCCGAGGGCTATCCCCTGAACTCCCCTGAGATCAACATCACCTCCCAGAAGGCCATCGAGTGCCACGGCTACGCCATCCAGACCCGTGTCACCTCCGAGGACCCTTCCAACAACTTCATGCCCGACACCGGCAAGGTCACCGTCTACTCCTCTGGCTCCGGCAACGGCATCCGTCTGGACGGCGGCAACATCTACACCGGCGCAGAGATCCAGCCCTACTATGACTCCCTGCTGGTGAAGATCAGCTCCTTCGACCGGACCTTCCAGGGTGCTGTGGCCAAGTCCCGCCGTGCCCTCCGCGAGATCAAGATCCAGGGCATCAAGACCAACATCTCCTTCCTCATCAACGTCATCAACAACCCCACCTTCCAGGCGGGCCGTTGCTACACCACCTTTATCGAAGAGACCCCCGAGCTGTTCACTCTGTCCCACAACCTGGACCGGGCTTCCAAGATCCTGGACTTCCTGGGCGACAAGATCGTGAACGTCTCCAAGGGCGAAAAGCCCTACTTCGAGGACCGCGTCCTGCCCAAGTACGACGAGACCGCCCTGGTCTACGGCGCTAAGGACGAGTTCAAGAAGCTGGGTGCCAAGGACTTCACCCAGAAGATCCTGGGCGAGAAGAAGCTGTACATCACCGACACCTCCATGCGTGACGCGCAGCAGTCCCTGATCGCCACCCGTATGCGCACCAAGGATATCGTGGGCGCAGCCCGGGCCACCAACACCATCATGCAGAACGCCTTCTCCGTGGAAGCCTGGGGCGGCGCGACCTACGACACCGCTTACCGCTTCCTGAAGGAATCTCCCTGGAAGAGACTGGAGATCCTCAGCGAGAGAATGCCCAACACCCTGATCCAGATGCTGCTGCGCGCCTCCAACGCCGTGGGCTACAGCAACTATCCCGATAACCTGGTCAAGGAGTTCATCCGCATCTCCGCCATCAAGGGCATCGATGTCTTCCGTATCTTCGACTCCCTGAACTGGATGGAGAACATGAAGATGCCCGTGGAAGAAGCTCTGAAGACCGGCAAGATCGTCGAGGGCTCCCTGTGCTATTCCGGCGACATCACCAACCCCAACGAGGTCAAGTACACCCTGGACTACTACGTCAAGAAGGCCAAGGAGCTGGAGGCCATGGGCGTTCACATCCTGGCCATCAAGGACATGGCTGGCCTGCTGAAGCCTTACGCCGCTTACAAGCTGGTGGAGACCCTGAAGTCCGAGCTGCACATCCCCGTCCACCTGCACACCCACGACACCACCGGCGCAGGCGTTGCCACCGTGCTGAAGGCTGCCGAGGCCGGCGTGGACATCGCCGACCTGGCCATCGAGTCCATGGCAGGCTGCACCAGCCAGCCTTCCCTGAACGTGGTGGTGGAAGCCCTCCGCGGCACCGAGCGCGACACCGGCCTGGACTTCGAGGGCCTGGATGAGCTGAGCCGCTACTATGACCACGTCCGTAAGGTCTACAAGGCCAACGAGAGCGGTCAGACCACCCCCAACGCACAGATCTACAAGCACGAGATCCCCGGCGGCCAGTACTCCAACCTGCTGGCTCAGGTCACCGAGATGGGTTCCAAGGACGAGTTCGAGAAGATCAAGGAACTGTATCGTCAGGCCAACATCCTGCTGGGCAACCTCATCAAGGTCACTCCCTCCTCCAAGGTCGTCGGCGACCTGGCCATCTTCATGTCCAAGAACGACCTGACCATGGACAACATCCTCACCGACGGCGCAAGCCTGTCCTACCCCGACTCCGTGGTGGACTTCTTCAAGGGCATGATCGGCCAGCCTGAGGGCGGCTTCCCCAAGGAACTACAGAAGATCGTCCTGAAGGATATCGAGCCCATCACCGTCCGTCCCGGCACCCTGCTGCCCGATGTGGACTTCGACAACATCAAGAAGCACCTGTGCGAGAAGTTCGACATGACCGGCTTCAACGACTTCGAGATGGAGCAGAAGGCCGTCAGCTACGCCCTGTATCCCAAGGTCTACGAGGACTACTGCACCCACTTCGAGGCTTACAACGACGTTACCAACCTGGAGAGCCATGTCTACTTCTTCGGCCTGCGCAAAGGCGAGGAGACCGTGCTGAAGGTCAGCAGCGGCAACGACATCATCATCAAGTTCGACCACATGTCCGACCCCGACAAGGACGGCTACCGCATCCTGACCTTCGAGGTCAACGGCGTCCTGCGTGAGCAGAAGGTCCTGGACAAGACCCTGGAGGTCGTGGTGGACCGCAAGCTGAAGGCCGACAAGAACAACCCCTGCCACCTGGGCTCCACCATCCCCGGCACCGTGGAGACCGTTCTGGTCAAGGAGGGCGACGAGGTCAAGGTCAACCAGCCTCTGCTGATCGTGGAAGCCATGAAGATGGAGACCACCTTCGTCTCCAAGATCAACGGCAAGGTCGACAAGCTCTATGTGAGCGCCGGCGACCGCGTCAGCGCAGAAGACCTGCTGGTCTCCTTCATCCTGGAGGACGAAGAGGCCTGAGCCGCCGCGCAGCCATCATAAACCAACAAAAGCTCCCCGCCTTATGGCGGGGAGCTTTTTTACAGTTCAA
>CAYNZG010000090.1:0-5991 GCA_964401525.1 uncultured Ruminiclostridium sp. | reverse complement strand
CGTACAGGTCGGCACCCATGCCGGCCACGTCGCCCACGTTGTCGCCCACGTTGTCAGCGATGGTAGCGGGGTTACGGGGGTCATCCTCGGGGATGCCGGCCTCGACCTTACCCACCAGGTCAGCGCCCACGTCAGCGGCCTTGGTGTAGATACCGCCGCCCACACGAGCGAACAGAGCCATGAAGGAAGCGCCCATGCCGTTCATGACCATGATGTTGCCCAGGACAACGGGGTCAACGATACCGGCAGCATAGCGCAGGATGCAGAACCAGATGGAGATATCCAGCAGGCCCAGACCGACCACGGTGAAGCCCATGACGGAACCGGAGGAGAAAGCAACGCGCAGGCCGCGGTTCAGGCTCTCGGAAGCAGCCTGTGCGGTACGGGCGTTGGAGTTGGTTGCGATCTTCATGCCGATGAGGCCGGCCAGCATGGACCAGATACCACCGGTGAGGAAAGCGAAGGGGGTGAACTTAGACAGCATGCTGCCGCCGCTGCCGAAGGCAATGGCCAGCAGGATGATAAAGACCACCACGAAGACCTTGGCAACAGTGGTGTACTGATGCTTCAGGTAGGCGTTGGCACCGTCACGAATGGACTGTGCGATCTTCTTCATTGTGTCACTGCCTTCGGAGAAGGCCATGACCTTGTTGCGCTGGATCAGGGCAAAAATCAGAGCCAGGGCGGCGCCGATAAAGCCGATCCACATGTAGTTTTCCACGAACGACACTCCTTTTCTTTGTTATCCCCCCGCGAAAAACTGGACGGAGGATATACGAATACCCATCAATTTTAGCACAAGAAAATCGATTTTCAAGCGTAACCATCTTTTCAACCTTGATTTTGCGATATTTCCACAAAAAATGAGGCGATGACAGGAAAAATTTAGACAAAAAAACAGAGCCCGGAGGGGCTCTGTTGGAAAAAAGCGGCGAATTTTATGGGGAACTGCCGAAAACCGCCGGGTTCAGGCCCGCTCCCAGGTGGCGGGGTGGAACAGGAGCAGGATGGGGAAGAGCTCCAGACGGCCGGTGAGCATGGACAGGGACAGGACCACCTTGCTCAGGCCGGAGAGCCCGGCGAAGCTGGCGGCGGGGCCGACGGCATCCAGACCGGGGCCCACATTGGACAGACACCCGAGGGAGGCGGTGAAGGCGGTGGTGAAGGACACCCCGTCCAGGGAGACCACCAGGCACCCGGCCCCCAGCAGCAGGAAGAACAGGATGGTGAAGGAGCAGACGGTGTTCAGGGTCTCCTCCTCCACGGCCTTGCCGTCCAGCTTCACGACCTTCACGGCCCGGGGGTGGGACAGGCGGAGCAGGGAGCGCAGGGAGCAGCGGAACAGCAGCAGGATGCGCCCGCACTTCAGGGACCCGGCGGTGCTGCCGGAGCAGCCGCCCACGAACATGAGCAGCACCAGGATCATCTGGGCGAAGGTGGGCCAGAGGGTGTAGTCCGTGGTGGAGAAGCCCGAGGTGGAGATGATGGAGACCACCTGGAAGACTGCGTCCAGCAGAGCCTTGCCCACGCTCTCATAGCCGGGCAGGATGGTCAGGAAGATCAGCAGAGAGGCGGCCGTCACGATGCCCAGGAAGAAGCGCAGCTCGTCGCTGTCCAGGACCTGCTTGCCCCGGCCGGTGGCGGCCAGGAAGAACAGGGCGAAGTTCAGGGAGCCTAAGAACATGAAGACCACGGCGATGATCTGGCAGGCGGTGTTGTAGGCGGCGAAGCTGGCGTTCATCACCGCGAAGCCGCCGGTGCACACGCAGGAGAAGGTGGTGACCACCGCGTCGTAGAGGGGCATCCCCGCCAGGAGGAAGGCGAAGATCTCCAGGACCGTCAGGGTGAAGTAGATGATATAGAGGAGCTGGGAGGACTGGACGGTCTTGGGCACCAGCTTGGTGGCGATGGGGCCGGGGACCTCCGCCTGGACCAGGATGTGGCTACGCCCGCCCATCTTGGGCAGGAAGGCCAGGGTGAAGAGCAGCACGCCCATGCCACCGATCCAGGAGGTGAAGGACCGCCAGAACAGCAGCCCCCGGGGCAGGGACTCAATGTCCGTGAGGATGGTGGCTCCGGAGGTGGTGAAGCCGGAGACGATCTCGAACAGGCAGTCGGCAAAGGTGCCGAACTGGCCGGAGAACCAGAAGGGTAAGGCCCCGAACAGGCTGAGGATGATCCAGATGAGGCCCACGATGACGAAGCCCTCCCGGGAGAAGAAGGTGGCCTGGGACCGGATGCGGGAGAGGAGGAAGCCCAGCAAGGCCACCGGGAGGATGGCATAGAGGAAGGGGCGGGGGTCCTCATGATAGAACAGGCAGACCCCCAGGGGGACCAGCAGGAACAGGGACTCCAGCTGGAGGGTCCGGCCCATGAGCCGCAGCATCAGTTTGTAGTTCATGGTGTGCGCGCTCCCTCAGTTGGTCCCGAAGATGTCGGTAAAGGCCTGGATGCCCTTGCCGTGGGAGATGACGATGACCCGGTCCCCGGCGGAGAGGACCGTGGTGCCCGAGGGGATGATGACCTTCTCCTCGTGGAGGAGGGCGGCGATCAGGAAGCCCTTGCGGATGGGCAGGTCCATCAGGGGGACCCCCAGGTGGGGGGTGGTCTCCCGCAGGAGGAACTCGGCGGCCTCTGCGTCGGTGTCCGCGATGCGGTACAGGGCGGTCATCACGTTGCCGCTCTTGTCCTGGAGGCCCCGGACCAGCCGGAGGATCCGCTCCACGGTGAGGAGCTTTGGGGCCACCACGCTGTCCAACCCAGCATCCCGGACCACGGAGGTGTAGTTTTCCCGGTTGGACTTGGCGATGACCTTGCGGATGCCCTGCTGCCGGGCGTAGAGGGAGGCGATGAGGTTGTCCTCATCCCGGCCGGTGAGGGCGATGAAGGCATCGTTGTTGGTAAAGTGCTCCGAGGCCAGCAACTCCTGGTCGGTGCCGTCCCCGTGGAGGATCAGGGCACCGGGGAGCAGTTCAGAGAGGAACCGACAGTGGGCCTCGCTGCTCTCCACCAGGGTCACCCGGACCCCCATGCTCAGCAGGATGGTGGCCAGGTAGTGGGCGATGCGGCTGCCGCCGATGATGAAGACCGAGTTGATCTTGGGCAGGTCCCGGCCCAGGGAGCGGAGATAGGCGGACAGGTCCCGGGGGGTGCCGGTGATATAGAGGGTGTCCCCGGCCTGGGGGACGAAGTCGCCGTTGGGGATGATGACCTCCTGCTTCCGCTGGGCGGCGCTGAACAGGATGCCCCGGGTCTTGCCGAAGAGGTCGGACAGGGGGTGGCCCACGATGTGGTCGCTGGCCCGGATGGTCACGCCGATCATCTCCACCTTGCCCCGGAAGAAGGTGTCCACGTTGACGGCGGCGGGGAAGCGCAGCAGCCGGGAGATCTCGGTGGCGGTGGAGTACTCGGGATTGATGACCGTGTCGATGTTCAGGTCCTTCCGCAGGGCGGCCAGGTCCGCGGTGTAGGCCACATCCCGCACACGAGCGATGGTGTACTTGGTGCCCATGCGCTTGGCGGTGAGGGAGCAGAGCATATTGACCTCGTCCATGTTGGTGGTGGCCAGGAGGAGGTCGGCCTCCTCGGCCCCGGCCTGCCGCAGGACAGAGGGGGCTGCGCCGGGCCCCTTGATGCAGAGGACATCCAGGGTGTCGTTGGCCCGGTGGATGGCTGCGTCGTTGTTGTCGATGATGGTAACGTCGTGGTCCTCCTGGGAAAGGTAGGCGGCCAGGGTAGAGCCGACCTTGCCGGCCCCGACGATGAGGATCTTCAAAAAGCATCCTTCTTTCTTAGGTTTTCAAGGGAAGTGCTGTGTGATGGCAGTATCATAGCACAGAACGGAGGCGGGTGCAATGGACAAAGGGTCCCCTCTTATCTCTTCCGCAGCGAGGGAAGTTGTGGTATACTATATAACAATACAGTGCAGCGTGGGCGGGGACCGCCCCGCGAAAAGGGGGAAGACAGATGCGGCAATTGGATCTGACCGAAGGCGTGATCTGGAGGAGACTGATGGTTTACGCCCTGCCGGTGGTCTTTTCCTCCCTGCTCCAGTCGGCCTATTCCATCACGGACCTGGTGGTGGCCGGGTGGTTCATCGGCAAGGCCGGCATCTCGGCCATCAACAACGCCAGCCAGGTGATGGTCCTGCTGACCCAGGTCATCATGGGCATCACCACCGGCGGCAACATCCTCATGGGCCAGTATTTCGGCAGCCGGGACCGGGAGAACCGGGTGAAGACCAATCGGACCCTCTTCACCTTCGCCCTCCTGGCCGGAGCGGGGACCATGGTGGTCCTCTTCCTCCTCAGCCGCCCCATCCTGGCGGCCCTGGATGCCCCGGCCCTGGACGAGGCCACCGTTTATTTGAAGGTCTGTGCCCTGGGCCTCATCCCCATTTTCGGCTATAATGCCCTGGCGGCCATCCTCCGCTCCGTGGGCAACTCCAAGCAGCCTTTCTACTGCGTGGCCGTGACGGCCTTCTGCAACATCCTGCTGGACCTGCTCTTCATGGGCGCGTTCCACTGGGGCGCCGCTGGTGCGGCCCTGGCCACCATCCTGGCCCAGACGGCCAGCTTCCTGGTGTGCCTGGTCTATGTGCTGAAGCAGCAGGAGCTGTGCGGCCTGTCCCTGAAGACCTTAGGCATCCAGAGGGACAAGCTGCTCCAGATGCTGAAGCTGGGCATCCCCGCCGCCGTACAGATGACCGTGGTGGGCTTCTCCTGGCTGGCCATGACCTTCCTTATCAACCGCTACGGGGTAGAGGCCTCGGCGGCCAGCGGCATCTGCGCCAAGATCAAGGACGTGGCCCTGATGTTCACCCTGGCCCTGTACACCGCCGCCACCACCATGGTGGCCCAGTGCCTGGGGGCCAAGAAATTCGACCGGGCCAGCCGGGCGGTCCATGTGGCCATGCGGATCTCCCTGGCGGTGACGGCGGTGCTCATCCTCCTCATCGAGTTGTTCGCCCCCCAGCTCCTGGCCATCTTCCACCCGGACGAGGTCACCATGGCCATCGGCCTGCAGAACCTGCGCATCGAGATCCTGGGCCAGATCTTCTACGCCAGCTTCATGGTCTATAATGCCCTGCCCTTGGGGGCGGGAAACACCATGTTTGCCTTGGGCTCCAGTCTGCTCAACTGCGTGGTGGTCCGTGTGGTGCTGGCTCTGGTGCTGAACCACTTCTTCGGCCTGGTGGGCATCTTCTGGGCCTGCGCCATTGCTCCGGCCTCCTCGGTCCCGCTGGGATACATCTACGAGCGGACCGGTGTCTGGCGGCGGTCCATGGTGGAAAAGAAAGAAGCATAACGACAAAAAATGACCTGTCCCCGGTGGATAGGTCATTTTTTTGCGGAGAAAAGGGGGCCCTGCGGGAAGCATGCTCCGCTGCTTTTGGACAAGAGAAAAGGGCCGGCCCGTTTGGGCCGGCCCTGGAAGGGATCGATATTTTCTTGTCTCAGACCAGGAAGAAGGACTGGATCTGGGTGACCAGAACGATCAGCATGATGACGGGGATCAGGAAGCGGAAGGCGAACTTGAAATAGGCCTGGCCCTTGAAGGGGTGGCCGCTGGCCTCGCACTCGTCCTTCACCAGGTTGGGGAACTTCCAGCCCAGCAGCAGGCTCATGAGCAGTGCGCCCAGAGGCATCAGCACGCCCTCGGTGATCATGTCGTACAGGTCCAGCCAGCAGTCGTTCCACATGGCGAAGCCGGGGCTGTCGGGGGTCAGACCCAGCAGCTCATAGGGGGCCTTCAGAGCGGCACCGCCGGAGCCCAGAGCGTCCATAGCGGTGGGCAGAGCGAAGATCAGGATGGCAACGCCGAAGAGGATGGTGATCTTCTTGCGGTTGGGCTCCTTGCCCTTGGCCAGCTGCTTGTCCACCACGGCGGCGGTCAGCACCTCCAGCAGCGCGATGGAGGAGGTGATGGCAGCGATGAAGACCAGGAAGTAGAACAGGAAGCCCATGATGTTGCCCATCATGCCGCCCATGC
>CAYNZG010000089.1:0-5991 GCA_964401525.1 uncultured Ruminiclostridium sp. | reverse complement strand
GCTCCGCCCCCGGGTCAGCGGCAAGGACGTGATCCTCCACCTCATCGGCCTCATCGGCGTGGACGGCGCTCTGTACCAGAGCCTGGAGTACTGCGGCGAGGGCGTGGCCTCCCTGTCCATGGACGACCGCCTGTGCATCTCCAACATGGCCATCGAGGCCGGTGCCAAGAACGGCATCTTCCCCGTGGACGAGGTCACCCTGGCCTTCATGGAGGGCCGCGTGAATCGTCCCTGGACCGTCTACGAGGCTGATCCCGATGCCGAGTACGTCCGCACCATCGAGATCGACCTGAACGAGATCGAGCCCACCGTCTCCTACCCCCACCTGCCGGAAAACGCCCGGCCCATCTCCAAGGTGGAGGACATCAAGATCGACCAGGTCATCATCGGCTCCTGCACCAACGGCCGCCTGGAGGACATGGCCATGGCCGCCGAGATCCTGCAGGGCCACAAGGTCGCCGACCACGTCCGCTGCATCGTGATCCCCGCCACCCAGAAGGTCTTCCAGGACTGCATCGACAAGGGCTACATGACCACCTTCATCCAGGCCGGCTGCGCCGTCTCCACCCCCACCTGCGGCCCCTGCCTGGGCGGCCACATGGGTGTTATGGCCAACGGAGAAAAGTGCGTGGCCACCACCAACCGCAACTTCGTGGGCCGCATGGGCGGCATCACCTCCGAGATCTATCTGGCCAGCCCCGCTGTGGCCGCTGCGTCCGCCATCGCCGGGAAGATCGCTGACCCCAGAACCATCTGACACCGAATGGAGGAAATCAAACTATGAACGCAAAAGGCTTTGTACATAAATACGGCGACAACGTGGACACCGACGTCATCATCCCGGCCCGCTACCTGAACATCGCCGACAAGAAGGAACTGGCCACCCACTGCATGGAGGACATCGACACCAACTTCGTGAACGTGGTCAAGACCGGCGACGTGATGGTGGGCGGCTTCAACTTCGGCTGCGGCTCCTCCCGCGAGCACGCCCCCATGGTCATCAAGGAGTCCGGCATCTCCTGCGTCATCGCCAAGACCTTCGCCCGCATCTTCTACCGCAACGCCATCAACATCGGCCTGGCCATCATGGAATGCCCCGAGGCCAGCGAGAAGATCGAGGCCGGGGACGAGGTGGCCGTGGACTTCGACACCGGCCTCATCACCAACGTCACCAAGGGCGAGACCTATCAGTCCAACCCCTTCCCCGAGTTCATCAAGGAGATCATCCAGGCCGGCGGCCTCATGGCCTCCATCAAGAGCAAGCAGTAAGGGAGGGCTTCCGTCATGAATTACAACATCGCTGTGATCCCCGGGGACGGCATCGGCCCCGACATCGTGGAGCAGGCCGTGAAGGTCCTGCACAAGGTGGGCGACAAGTTCGGCCACACCTTCACCTGCCAGACCGTGCTGGCAGGCGGCGCAGCCATCGACGCGGTGGGCCACTGCCTGCCCCAGGAGACCATCGACACCTGCAAGGCCGCTGACGCGGTCCTGCTGGGCGCAGTGGGCGGCCCCAAGTGGGACACCCTCCCCGGCGACCAGCGCCCGGAGCGGGCCCTGCTGGGCATCCGCAAGGAGCTGGGCCTCTTCGCCAACCTGCGCCCCGCCGTCATCTTCGAGGAGCTGGCCTCTGCCTCCCCCCTGAAGCCCGAGATCCTGGCCGGCGGCCTGGACATCGTGGTGGTCCGTGAGCTCACCGGCGGCATCTACTTCGGCGAGCGCGGCACCAAGGAGACCGACCTGGGTCCCGCCGCCTACGACGTGGAGATGTACGCCGAGGAGGAAGTCCGCCGCATCGCCAAGGTGGCCTTCGACATGGCCATGAAGCGCAACAAGCACGTGACCAGCGTGGACAAGGCCAACGTGCTGGACTCCTCCCGCCTGTGGCGGCGGGTGGTGGCCGAGGTGGCCCAGGACTACCCCGAGGTCAAGCTGGACAACATGTATGTGGACAACGCCGCCATGCAGCTGGTCCGCAACCCCCGCCAGTTCGACGTGATCGTCACCAGCAACATCTTCGGTGACATCCTCTCCGACGAGGCCAGCCAGATCACCGGCTCCATCGGCATGCTGCCCTCCGCCTCCCTGGCCAAGGGCAACTTCGGCATGTACGAGCCCATCCACGGCTCCGCCCCCGACATCGCCGGGCAGAACAAGGCCAACCCCACCGCCACCATCCTGTCCATCGGCATGATGCTGCGCTACACCTTCGGCCTGGGTGCCGAGGCCGACGCAGTGGACGCTGCCGTGAAGGCCGTCCTGGCCGCAGGCTACCGCACCCCCGACCTGTACACCGGCGAGGGCACCCTGGTGGGCACCGCTGAAATGGGCCAGCACATCGCAGACGCGATCTGACATCATAAATAGGATGCGCGCCTTCCCGCCTTTTCTTTGGCGAAAAGGGGGCGGGCGCGCCGGGGCTTTGCCCCTAGACCCCGGCAGGGCGGAGTAAACC
Organism: uncultured Ruminiclostridium sp.; assembly: GCA_964401525.1. GTDB lineage: Bacteria > Bacillota > Clostridia > Oscillospirales > Oscillospiraceae > Evtepia. The sequence continues at coordinate 3,536 of CAYNZG010000089.1, read as the reverse complement.
TGCCGGGGTCGTGGTTTGTGGGGGCCTGAATGCCGCACAAACGCCAAAGTCCCCTATCGTTCCGCACGCAAAAGCCCCCGCGCTCTTGAGAGCGCGGGGGCTTTTTTTACGATTTCGTCTCAAACTGGGAGGCGCAGCTCCGGCAGGTGATCTGGACCTTGCCCAGGCCCCGGGGCAGGCGCATGGCCTGGCCGCAGTTGGGGCACTTGAAATAGCTGTATTCCCGGTCCGGCTGGAGGGTCTTCTTCCGCCGCCGGAACCACCGGACCACCGCCCGGATGAGGGCCAGGAACCGGGCGTTCTCCATCTGCCGCTTTTCGACATTCCGGGAGAACAGCCGCACCAGCAGGTAGACCAGCACCACCGCCGCCGGGATGAGCAGGGGCAGGTAGAACCGACCTATGGCCGCCAGGATCAGAAAGATCAGCAGCCAAAACAGGCTGTAAAGGTCAAAGCCGGGGTGTTTTTGAAAAAACGTCGTGGGGCCTGTCATCGGTCCACCTCCTGAAAAGGCTGGTCTAAAAGCATCTCTCGACATTATACTCCACGGGTGGACAGTGTCAAGAGCGGGGCCGGTAAACAATGTGTAAATTCAGCCCTCCCGGGGGCGGATGCTGACCTCCCCGGAGGAGAGGATCCCCTCCCGGCCGTCGGCCTCCCGGACCCGCAGGGAGAAGTCCGGCTCCAGGTCCAGGGCCTGGGCGGGCCGGGTCTGCCCCCGCTCCAGGATGGTGATGGGCTGGCCCAGGACCAGGGACCGCTTCCGGTAGTCCTCGAAAAAGGGCCTGGCGGTCAGGTCCGGGTAGAAGGCAAAGAAGTGGTTCAGAATGCTCCCGGCCAGCTGGCTGCGCACCTCCCGGCCCTGGGGCAGGGTCTCAAAGACCGCCCCCGCCTGGGGCAGGTCCGGCGGGAAGCCCCCCGCCGGGGGAAGCAGGTTCACCCCGATGCCCACGATGGCGTATTGCAGGCCGCCGGTCTCTAAGTCCAGGGCCGCCTCGGTGAGGATGCCGCAGACCTTCTTCCCCCGGCAGAACACGTCGTTGACCCACTTGATCTGCGCCTCCGTCCCGGCGCACTCCTCGATGGCCAGGGCCGTGGCGGCGGCGGCGCAGGTGGTCAGCAGCAGGGCCTCCTGGGCCGCCAGGGTGGGCCGCAGGAGGAAGCTCAGGTACAGCCCCGTGTCGGCGGGGGCGAAGAAGGTGTGGTCCCGTCTCCCCCGCCCTGCGGTCTGGGACACCGCCGCCAGGACGGTCCCCTCCGGGGCCCCCGCCTCGGCCTGCTGCCGCAGGAGGGTGTTGGTGGAAGTGACCTCCTGCTCCACGGTCACCGTCAGCCCCGGCACGGTCAGGTACCGGGCGATGCTCTGGGGGGAGAGGATAGCGCTCTCCGCCCCCAGGCAGTAGCCCCGGTTGGAGACGGCGGCGATGGGGTAGCCGCTCTCCCGGAGCTGGGAGATGGCCTTCCACACGGCGCTGCGGCTCACCTGGAGCTGCCCGGCCAGGGCCTCCCCGGAGAGATAGGTCCCGCGGCCCAGCTCCAGAGCCTCTAACACACGGTCTTTCACGGTCATCACAGTCACCTCACAGAGAAATGGCCCGTCTCACCCGCCGGGCCGCCGTCAGGGCCAGGGCCAGCTTCAGCAGGTCGGGCAAAAGATAGGGAAACACGCACAGGGTCAGGGCCGACCAGAGGGTGGCCTCTCCCCCGCCGGTATACACCACCAGGAACCAGGCGGTGCCGAAGGCATAGCAGGCCGCCAGCCCCAGGACGAAGGCCAGCACCTGCACGGGCAGGGCCGTCCCCAGCCGGGCGGTCAGGCCCCAGTAGACCAGGGCCAGGGCCAGAAAGCCCAACAGGTACCCCCCGGTGGGTCCCAGCAGGACCCCAGCCCCAGCGTTGAAGCCGGAGAACACCGGCAGGCCCACCAGGCCCAGAAAGAGGTACAGCAGCAGGGCCAGGGTCCCCCGTCGCCCCCCCAGGAGGGCCAGGGCAGCAAAGACCCCAAAGGTCTGGAGGGTGAAGGGCACAGGGCCGATGGGGAGCACCAGCCAGGTGCAGACGGCCAGAACCGCCGCCAGCAAAGCGATGGCGGTGAGGTCCCGGGTCTTTTGGCGGGAATGCGGCATGGACGGCCCCCCTTTCACAAGTTGAGGTCAGTATAGCACAGGGGCGGGATATCGTCAACCAGAAGTGGATGGCAGGTTGACGATAGGCGGTCGATCCAACCAGGTTCGCCTCCGGCGGGGATGGAGACCTGAACGGGAAAGGGTCCCTCCCACTTCTCGACAGAAAAACCCCCGCCCGAGTTTCGGGCGGGGGTCGTTACGCAGTTATCGCTCCATGAAGCGGGAGAGGAACTCCCGGGTCTCAGGCCGCTGGGGCTGGGTGAACAGGGTCTCGGGGGCACCCTCCTCCCAGATGACACCGTCCCGCATGAAGACCACATGGTTGGACACGTCCCGGGCAAAGGCCATCTCGTGGGTGACCACCAGCATGGTCAGGCCGTCGGCGGCCAGGTCCCGCATAACGGACAGGACCTCGCCCACCATCTCCGGGTCCAGGGCGGAGGTGGGTTCGTCAAAGAGCAGGACCTCCGGGTCCATGGCCAGGGCGCGGGCGATGGCCACGCGCTGCTTCTGGCCGCCGGAGAGCTGCCGGGGCCGGGCGTTGATGTAGGGGGCCATGCCCACCTTGGTCAGGTACTTCATGGCCTTTTCCTCGGCTTCCTTCCGGGGTCTCTTCAGCACCTTGGTCTGGCCCACGATGCAGTTTTCCAGCACGGACATGTTGTTGAAGAGATTGAAGGACTGGAACACCATGCCCACCCGGGACCGATAGGCGGCAGCGCCGCCCTTCCGGGAGAGGATGTTCTCCCCCTGGAAGTGGATCTCGCCGCTGGTGGGGATCTCCAGGAGGTTGATGCACCGCAGCAGGGTGGACTTACCGGAGCCGGAGGCCCCGATGATGGAGGTCACGTCCCCTCGGCTCACGGTGAAGTCGATGTCCTTCAGGACCTGGTGGGTGCCGAAGGACTTGGAGAGGTGATCGATGCGTAAGATCTCTTTCATGGGCTCACTCTCCTCTCTCGCGGTCGCCGGCGGCGTTCTGGCGGCGGGTCTCCACCCGCTCGCCCTGGCGCTTGGCCTCTTCCTGCTCGGCCTGGCGGCGGAGCTCCTCCCGGAGCATGCTCTTCACGGCCTCGGGGTTGCGCTCGTCAAAGGGCGTGCCGCGGCCGGGGTGGTTGTAGTTGCCGGCGGTCATGGTCAGGGGGTCCACCTGGGCCAGCTCGTAGCTGTTGGAGCCGTCCATCTTCTTCTCGATGAGGCGCAGCAGCAGGGAGGACAGCAGGGTCAGGCACAGGTAGCCGATCATCTCGATGACGGCCGAGGGGAAATACATCAGGTTCACGCCCACGATGTTTCTGTGGGTGGCGAAGAACTCGATGAAGCCGATGACGAACATCACCGAGGTGTCCTTGATGTTGATGATGAAGTTGTTGCCGATCTGGGGGATGATGTTGCGGATGGCCTGGGGCA
>CAYNZG010000088.1:0-6035 GCA_964401525.1 uncultured Ruminiclostridium sp. | reverse complement strand
ACATGAAGGAGGTGGAGGAGCCCTTCGAGAAGCAGCAGGTGGGCTCCTCGGCCATGCCCTATAAGCGCAACCCCATGCGCAGCGAGCGGATCTGTGCCCTGGCGCGGTATGTGATGGCCGATGCTATGAACCCGGCCATGACCGCCTCCACCCAGTGGTTCGAGCGGACGCTGGACGACTCCGCCAACAAGCGCATCGCCGTGTCCGAGGCCTTCCTGGCGGTGGATGCCATCCTGAACCTCTACGAGAACGTGGCCTCCAACTTAGTGGTCCACCCTAAGGTCATTCAGAAGCACGTCCTGGAGGAGCTGCCCTTCATGGCCACGGAGAACATCCTCATGGACGCGGTGAAGCGGGGCGGGGACCGGCAGGCCCTCCACGAGCGCATCCGCACCCATTCTCTGGCCGCCGGGAGCAGGGTCAAGGACGAGGGCCTGCCCAACGACCTGCTGGAGCGCATCGCCGCCGACCCGGCCTTCGGTCTGACCTTGGAGGAGGTGCAGGCCCACCTGGATCCGGCGGACTACATCGGCTGCTGTCCCCAGCAGGTGGACCGCTTCCTGGCCGAGTGCATCCAGCCGGTGCTGGACCGGTACCCCGATGTCCTCCGGGGCCAGGGGGCCGAGATCAAGGTCTGACGAACACAGAAAAAGCTCCCTTCCCGGCCGGGGAGGGAGCTTTTGCAGCGGAGAGGAGTTTGGAGATGGCAGGGATCGTATTGGAGAAGATGGGGATGCTCATCCTGCTGATGCTGGTGGGCGTGGGCTGCGCCAAGGCGGGATGGATCGACGACGGCTTCAGTCAGAAGGCCAGCCGCCTGGTGCTGAATGTCTTCATCCCCGCCACCATCCTGACGGCGGCTTTGGGCACGGGGGTCCCCATGAGCGGGGGAGAGGTGCTGCTGGCCATCGGGGCGGACTTTGTGACCTTCTTCCTCGGGGGACTGTTAGGCTGGTTGGCCGCCCGGCCGCTGGCGCGGTCGGACCGGAGCGTGGCCTGGCTGTCGGTCTTCTTTATGAACAATATGTTCATCGGGTTTCCCGTGGTCCGGGCTCTGTTTGGGGAGGGGGCTATTTTCTGCGCTTCCCTCAGCAACCTGCCCTTCAACCTGCTGCTGTATACGGTAGGGGTCTCCCGGCTGCGGACCGGGACCGATGCGGCGGGGGGCTTCCGCTTGCGGGAGGTCATCACGCCGCCCCTGGTAGCTACGGTGGCGGGGGTGGCCCTGTTTTTCAGCGGGTGGTCCCTGCCTCTGCTGGTGGAGGATACCTTATCGACCTTAGGGGCCGTGACCGTGCCTCTGTCCATGGTGGTGGTGGGCGTGTCCCTGAGCCATGTGCCCATCCGGCAGACGCTGCTGGACGGCCGGGCCTGGGGCCTCTGCCTGGTGCGGCTCCTGCTGTGCCCCCTGGCGGTCCGGTGGGTCCTGGGCCTGGTCTTCCCGGCGGGGAGCCTGGCCCTGCAGGTGCTGACGGTCATTGCGGCCTGCCCCAGCGCGGCCATGATCACCATCCTCAGCGTGCGCTTCGGAGGCAACGATGCTCTGGCCTCCCGGATCAACTTCCTCAGCACCCTCCTGTGCGCCGGGACCATGCCCCTGGTCACCTGCTTTTTGCTGTGACCGCCCGCTTGCGGCAGTGAAGGAGCAGGTTCCACAGGGGGATGAGGTAGAGGTAGAAGGCGGCGAACAGGGCGGCGTTGGGCGCGCCCAGGGCCGCCAGGGGAACGGCTCCGGCGATGGACCAGGGCACCAGCGGAGCCAGGACCACGGCGGTGTTCTCCAGGCCCATGGCCAGGTCCCGGGCCTCCCAGTCCTCCCGGCACAGGGCGTGGGAGAGGAGGATGGACAGGGTCTGGTTGCAGGCGATGAGGCTGGTGAAGACGGACACCACCAGGAGTCCCCCGAAGGGGGTGAGCCGCTGGGCCAGACGATGGGTCAGGTCCTTCATGCCGTCCAGCATCCCGGTGCCCTCGAAGAGCCCGGAGAAGGTGGAGGAGATGCACACGATGCAGAAGGGCTTCAGCATGGAGACGACCCCGCCTCCGGAGAGTAGCCCTTGCAGCTCCGGCAGGGCGGGAGCATAGCCCAGCAGCGCGGTCCGCAGCAGCTCCGCCGGGGCCATGCCCTGCAAAAACAGACACAGCCCCGCGCTGAGCAGGATGCCGACACCCATGGTGTACCGCACCTTACATTTAAGTAAAGAGAGCAGGAGGATGGCCGCTGCGGGCAGGACCGTGGTCCAGTGGAGGGCAAAACCCCGGGCAAAGGGGGCCAGCAGGTCCGGGGAGAGGGTCCCCTCCAGGTGGAGGAGACCTGCGCCCCAGTAGAGGCCACAGGTCAGGAGAAAGGGGATGGCAGCCGTGCGCACCATCCCCTTGAGATTTTCATAGAGGTCGGTCTCGGTGAGGGCGGCCACCAGCAGAGCGCTGGTGGACATGGGGGAGCAGCGGTCCCCGAAGAAGGACCCGGAGAGGATGGCCCCGGCGGAGAGGACGGGGGACAGCCCCAGGGTGTTGGCCATGGCCATGCACAGGGTCCCGATGGTGGCGGCGGTGCCGAAGGAGGTCCCCGTCAGGAAGGACATCCCGCTGCACAGCAGGAAGGCCAGCAGGGGCAGGAGCGCCGGGGAGACCAGCTCGGCGGCGTGATAGATGAGATACGCGATGGTCCCGGACCCCCGCCACAGGCCGGTGGTCATGCCGATGAGCAGGAAGAGGAACAGGATGTTTTTCACCGTGTGGATCCCCTGGGCGGACATGGTCAGCAGCGCCCTGGGCCGATGGCCCCGGAGGAGACCGTAGAGGAAGAACAGCAGGTAGCCCCCCAGCAAAGCCCACAGGATGTGGAGATCCCAGGCCACGCTGGCGAACAGCAAGGCGCAAAAACCGCCGAAAAAGCCCCATTCCATCGCCATTCCTCCTTGCTTTTTTCCCTATGGGATATTAAGATATGATACAGTAAAACAAAGGAAGTGTCCAGAGCCGTCATGGCTCTGATTTTTAATGAGGAAGGAGTTCCACGCCCATGCTTTTGACAGCGGAACATATCTCTTTGAATTTTGGGCTGAAGCAACTGCTGGACGATGTGACCCTCTACCTGAACGAGGGGGACAAGATCGGCATCATCGGCATCAACGGCACAGGCAAGAGCAGCTTCCTGCGGGTCCTGGCGGGAGAGCAGGTCCCGGACGAGGGCAAGGTCAGCCTGGACCCCAACGTCCAGGTGAGCTTTCTGAGCCAGAACCCCCGCATGGAGGAGAGCAACACTGTGCTGGAGCAGGTCTTCGCCGACTTTTCGCCGGATGTGCGCGCCCTGATGGAATACGAGGCCAAGACCATGCTCACCCGCCTGGGCATCACCGACTTCACCCAGACCGTGGGGACCCTCTCCGGCGGCCAGCGGAAGCGGGTGGCCCTGGCGGCGGTGCTCCTGCACCCGGCCGATGTGCTCATCTTAGACGAGCCAACCAACCATCTGGACAGCGATATGGTCCTGTGGCTGGAGGAGCACCTGCGGAAGTTTACCGGCGGCCTCATCATGGTCACCCACGACCGGTACTTTCTGGAGCGGGTGTCCAACCGGATCACGGAGCTGTCCCACTGCCACATCCGCCACTATGAGGCCAACTATTCCAAGTATCTGGAGCTGAAGACCCAGCAGGAGGAGATGGAGCAGGCCGCCCAGCGGAAGCGGCAGTCCATCCTCCGGGTGGAGTACCAGTGGATCATGCGGGGCGCTCAGGCCCGCCGCACCAAGAACAAGGACCGCATCGCCCGGTATGAGGAGCTGAAGGCCCAGTCCGGGCCGGAGACGGACCAGTCCGTCCAGATGGCCACCCTGTCCAGCCGTCTGGGCCGGAAGACCGTGGAGCTGAAGGAGGTCTCCAAGTCCTTTGGGGACAAGCGGGTGCTGGACCACTTCACCTACAGCGTGGCCCGGGACGACCGGGTGGGCATCGTGGGCCGCAACGGCGCGGGCAAGTCCACCCTGCTGAACCTCATCGCCGGGAAGCTCTCTCCCGACGAGGGCCTGGTGGACTGGGGGGAGACCGTCCGCATCGGCTACTTCTCCCAGGAGGGCCGGGAGCTGGACCTGGACCAGCGGGTCTATGACTTCATCCACGAGATCGCCGGGGAGGTCAAGACCCGGGAGGGGAGCTTCTCTGCCACCCAGATGATGGAGCGGTTCCTGTTCCCCACCCAGCTCCAGGGCCAGCCCATCGGCAAGCTCTCCGGCGGCGAGCGGCGGCGGCTCTATCTGCTGTCGGTCCTCATGGAGGCCCCCAACATCCTCCTGCTGGACGAGCCCACCAACGACCTGGACGTGACCACCCTGGCGATCCTGGAGGAGTATCTGGAGACCTTCCCCGGGGCGGTCATCGCCGTGTCCCACGACCGCTACTTCCTGGACAAGATGGCTGACCAGATCTTTGAAGTGGGCGAGGGAGGGACCATCCGCCGCTTCGTGGGCAACTATTCCGACTATCTGGAAAAGCGCCGTCAGGAGGAGCGGGAGCAGGAGAAGGCCGTGAAAAAGGACAAGGCCGCCCCCAAGCAGGAGCGTCCCGCCCGGCAGAAAAAGCTGAAGTTCACCTTCAAGGAGCAGCATGAGTTCGAGACCATCGAGGAGGACATCGCCGCTCTGGAGGAGGAGATCGCCCAGGTGGAGGCGGCTATGTCTGCTGCCGGGAGCGACTATGTGAAGCTGCAGGAGCTGACCGACCAGCAGAACGACCTGACCGCTAAGCTGGAGGAGAAGATGGACCGCTGGGTCTACCTCACCGACCTGGCCGAGCGCATCGCCGCCCAGGAGGCCGACCGCTGACGGAAGGCGATGCCTCCCGCCAGAATCCCATAGGGCATAGACCCCGTTCCCGCGCGCCCAGCCGGTGGGCGCGCCATGGACAGCCTGCCGATTCAAAGCCGCAGGCACGATGGCTCCACAGCCCCGAAGGGCTTTACCTACCTCAACGGGGGTCCAGGGGCGAAGCCCCGGCGCTCTTTTCTCCCCATTTTCTCCGGAGAAAATGGGGGCAGAGGTCGACGCGCGGGGACGCAGTCAATACACATATGATGTAAAAAACGGACCTGTTCATTGAACAGGTCCGTTTTTTACATCATGCTTCTAAGTCGCGGATGAGGTTGACCATCTCCACGGCGCTCAGGGCGCAGTCATAGCCCTTGTTGCCGGCCTTGGTCCCGGCCCGCTCGATGGCCTGCTCGATGGTGTCGGTGGTGACCACGCCGAAGAGGACGGGGATGTCGCTGGCCAGGGAGACCTGGGCGATGCCCTTGGCGGCCTCATTGCACACCAGGTCGTAGTGGCTGGTGCTCCCCCGGATCACAGCCCCTAAGCAGATGACCGCGTCATACTTGCCGCTCTTGGCCATCTTCCCGGCGATGAGGGGGATCTCAAAGGCCCCGGGGACCCAGGCGACCTTCACGTCCTCCTCCCGGACCCCGTGGCGGATGAGGCCGTCCATGGCCCCGCCCAGGAGCTTGGACGTGATGAATTCGTTGAACCGGGCGGCGACGATGCCCACCTTGATGTTATTGGCGACCAGGCTGCCTTCAAAAGTTTTCATGGAAAATTCCTCCTTGCTCATTGTGTCTCCGTTCGCTCAGTAGTTCAGCATGTGGCCCATCTTCTTCTGCTTGGTCTGCAGGTAGAAGAGGTCGTGGGGGGTGGCGGCCATCTGGATGGGCACGCGCTCCTCGATGGCCATGCCGAAGTCCGCCAGCTGGTAGACCTTGTCGGGGTTGTTGGTCAGCAGGCGCAGGGTCTTGACGCCCAGGTCCCGGAGGATCTGGGCCCCGATGTAATACTCCCGCAGGTCCCCGGCGAAGCCCAGGGCCAGATTGGCCTCCAGGGTGTCCATGCCGGTGTCCTGGAGCTCATAGGCCCGCAGCTTGTTGATGAGGCCGATGCCCCGGCCCTCCTGGCGCATGTAGAGCATGACCCCGCGGCCCTCCGCCTCGATCTGAGTCATGGCGGCGGCGAACTGCTGGTGGCGGCCATCTGGATGGGCACGCGC
>CAYNZG010000087.1:3014-6038 GCA_964401525.1 uncultured Ruminiclostridium sp. | reverse complement strand
GAACAGGGCGGCTCCCTGGCAGCGGGTGGCCAGGGCCTGGGGAGACAGAGTTCCCCCGTCGCTGCCGGTGAGGATCCCGGTGCCGATGGCCCAGCCGAAGGCCTCCTCGGCCCAGGCGGGGACCCGGTCCCGGTCCACGAAGTGGGCGGGGATGGCGGGGGCCTCCAGCTCACCGGTCCGGCTCTGGACCCAGCGGGCGAAGAGGACCACCAGCTCCTGGCGGGTGACGGGCTGGTCCGGCCGGAAGGTCCCGTCGGGGTAGCCGTCGGCCATGCCCTGGTCAACGGCCCAGGCCACCGCCGGGCCGTACCAGTCGGCGGCGGACACATCCGGGAACCCGGTGGTCTCCACCGGGGCCGGGGACCCGGCCATCCGCCACAGGACCGTCACGGCCATGGCCCGGGTCATGGTCCCCTCCGGGGAGAAGTGGACCTGGGAGGTCCCCTCCATGAGGCCCTTGGCCGCCACATAGTCCACGGCGGAGGCGTACCAGGCGGTGGGGCGCACGTCGGCAAAGCCCGCCGGGAGGACGGTGGTCTCCGTCCAACCCTGGACCTCCCGGCGGAGCCAGGTGTCCCGCCGGGTCAGGAAGGCCGACAGGTCCGCCACGGCGGCGGGGTAATCCGCAGACGCAGCCTCCGGCCAGAGGACCCGGTCCATGGCCTGGCTGGCGGCCAGCTCCCGCTCCCAAGCGGGGAGCCATTCCGCCGCCGCCCGGGCCACCAGGAGGGGCAGGTCGTCGTAGGCCGTCTGGATGGCCGTCCGCAGGGCGGGCACCGCCAGGAGCTTCCGGCCGAACTTCGTCTGCCCGGCCACCAGGGCCTCGGCCTCCACCGCGGCCCCGCTGCCGTAGGCCGAGTCGAAGTCCCACAGAGGCCCGGCGTAGAACCGGCTGCCGTCGGCGGGCAGGTAGAAGAAGGCGGAGCTCTGGAAGGCATCCCCGTCCTGGCTCAGCTCCAGCAGCAGGTAGCACCGGGCCATGGAGGCCAGGTCCAGGTGGTCCGTCAGGGCCTTCTCCCCCTCCGGCTCCCGGGCGGCGGTGACCAGGGCATCCTCCAGGGCCTGCCAGCGGTCACAGATCATCTCTGCCAGGGACTGGGGCAGGTACTCCGGGGCCTTGACCACCAGGTACCGGCCGTCGCCGGTGGTGAACCAGGTCTTTTCCGCCGTGGCCCGCTGGGCGAAGTCCATCTCTAAGAGATACCCGCCCTGGGCCTCCGCCGGGGCGGTGACCCCGGTCACATACTGGTATCGGTCCCCGCTTGCCGTGGTCCCGATGGCGGTGGGCAGGGCATCCCAGTCCTCCACGGTGGGGTTGGCATCCTCCAAGGCCCCCTCCAGGTCCCCGATGTCCACCCGGCTCTCCCCCACCTCGGTCTTCTCGCTGAGCTGATAGCTCCCCCGGTATTCTCCGTCGTAGTACAGGTCCACGGGGGCGCTGTGGGGGGTATAGGCCAGGCCCAGGCCCTCCGCCAGAGCGTAGGTCAGGGTGTTGTGGAGAAGGGTTGGGTCGCAGTAGTTGGCCAGCAGGACCCAGGTGGAGGCCGGGGCCTCCCCGGTCTCCAGCAGGTCGGTCTTGTCCGCGAGCTTCAGCTGGTAGGGCTTCTTGGGGTAGTCCCAGGTGGAGTTCCCCCGGCCCTTGATCTGCTTCAGGTCCCCGTCATAGACCACGGAGCCGTCGGCCCGGACCAGCAGCGCGGTGCCCTTGGCCTTGTGGTCCTTGTTCTCCTCCACCCAGGCCCGGTCCCTGGCCGGGTCGGCACTGGTGAGGTAGAGGGTCCGCAGGTTGGCCGACTGCATCAGGTGCAGGGTGGCCCGCTGGCCGTCCCGGGTCAGGGTGACGGCCCAGTCCCCGTCGGCAGGGGTCCCCGTGAAGAGGGCGGTGAGGTCGAAGGCCGTCCCGCCGGACACCGTCACCGACCCCGCCGGGCCGGTCACGGTGAGGGGACCGCCGTCAAAGGTCAGGGTCAGGGCCGTCAGGTCCGCCTGAGACGGCAGGAAGAGCCAAGTCTCCCCCCGGACCGTCTGGGGAGAGACGGTCTGCTGGGACCCCGCCTGCCAGGCGAGATCGATGAGGTCCGGTCCCGCGGCGGAGGCCGGGCAGACGGCCAGGGCAAGGGTCAGGACCAGAGCGGCAAACAGGGTGCGAAGGGCAGCAGACATAGGGATACCTCCAGGGGGGGCAAGGATAATGGGAACAGTATACCACAGTTCCCCCTGCCCTGCTACCCCCAACCCGCAGAGAGACGGTTGACGCTGCGGAAGGAAATATGCTACAATATAAGCTGAATCGCTACGACGATTTCGGGATGAGGGGTCAAGACCCCCGCCATGACATATGAGGAGGTATCTCCATGGATAGCAAGCAGTTCACCCTGCACAGCCAGACCAAGCAGTGCCCGCACTGCGGCGAATATTACTCCACCACCTATAAATACTGTCCCTTCTGCGACGCGGGCCGCCAGGAGGAGGAGCGCCGCCAGGCCCAGAAGAAGAAGGACCGCCAGGCCAAGCTGGGCAGCTTCTTCGGCGGCGGCCAGAGCAAGAAGCAGGCCGAGGAGCGTCCCCGCCGGACCGCCTCCGCTGAGCGTCCCGAGCGTTCCAGCCGCCCCGAGCGCACCGAACGGGCAGAGCGTCCTGAGCGCGCTCCCCGGGCCGACCGTCCCGCCCCCGAGCACACCAGCCAGCGGGCCAGAGCCGAACGGGAGGAGGCTGCCCGCCAGGAAGCCGCCAAAAAGCCCAAGAAGAAGGAATCCCTCTTCTTCAAGAAGGAGACCCGCAAAAAGACCAGCGAGCTGACCGAGGAGGAGAAGAAGATCCGTCTGGCGGAGCGGGAAGCCCGTGCCGCAGAGCGGAAGCGTCTCCGTGACCAGGCCGCCCGGGAGGCCGAGCTGGCCGCCGCAGCCGCTGCGGCCAAGGCCGCTCCCGCCCCGGTCTATGAGGAGGACACCCCCCCGGAGACCTTCGGCTACGCCGACGAGCCGGAGACCGCCGACGAGCTGCCCGCCGTGGAGACCCCCGCAG
>CAYNZG010000087.1:0-2914 GCA_964401525.1 uncultured Ruminiclostridium sp. | reverse complement strand
TACGCCGACGAGCCGGAGACCGCCGACGAGCTGCCCGCCGTGGAGACCCCCGCAGAGGTCCCCGCAGCCGAGACCGAAGCCCCCATCGTGACCGAAGAAGCCCCCGCCCCCCAGGCGGAGGCTGTTTCCCCTGCCCAGGAGGAGGCCGCCCCCCTCACCGAGGAACTGCCCGACGTGGTCCCCGAAGTGGCCCAGCCCGGTGCCTGGGACGTGCTGCAGGAGCTGGCCGACGTGGAGAACGCCCCCGTGGTGGAGGTGGCCGGGGCCGAGCCTGCGGAAGCCCCCGCCGAGGAGACCCCCGCTCCCGCCCCCGTGGTGCCTGTCCAGCCCCTGGACCAGGATCCCCCTGTGGTGGAGGGCGAGGAGGCCCTGGACGCGCTGCTCAGCGAGATCCGGGACATGCTGGCCGACAGTCCCGTGCCCCAGCTGGACCCTGAGGCCCTGAAGAAGCCCGCCCCCGTGGTGGAGCAGACCGAGATCCCCCAGGCAGCCCCCGCCGCCGAGGGCGGGGCCTATCTGGCCGCCGAGACCCCCGCAGAGGCTCCCGCAGCTCCTGCCGAGGAGGTCGCCCCTGCCCAGGAAGCAGCAGAGGAAGCCCCCGCCGCCGAAGCCGTGGCAGAGGTCCCCGCAGAACCCGTTGCAGAGCCTGTTGAAGAAGTCCCCGCAGAGGCCGCCCCCGTCGAGGAGGCCCCCGCTGTGGATGTCCCCGTCTATGACGCCGTGGAGCAGCCCACCCAGGTCCTGCCGGATCTGGGCAGCCTCACGGAGGAGGTCGCCCCGGACGTGCCGGTGGACGACCAGCCCACCCAGATCCTGCCCACCCTCCACCAGGTCGCTGACCAGGAGGAGCCTGCCCGGCAGGAGCCCGATCAGGAGGAAGCCCCCGTGGCCAAGAAGCCCAAGAAGAAAAAGAAGAGCAAGGCGCTGCCCATCCTGCTGTCCCTGGTGGTGATCGTGGCCGCTGCCTTCATCGTGTGCAAGCACCTGGCTCCCACCCTTCAGGGCGGTCTGCTGGGCGGTCAGGCCCAGCAGGAGACCCCCGTGGCAGAGAGCCTGACCCTGGACCAGACCGACGTGACTCTGGATGCCAAGGACAAGACCGTCACCCTGGCCGCAACTCTGGCCCCCGAAGGGGCAGAGGGGACCGTCACCTGGGCCACCAGCGACGAGACCATCGCCACCGTGGACGAGAACGGTCTCGTGACCGCCGTGGCCCCCGGCGAGGTCACCATCACCGCCAAGCTGGAGACCGAGGAGACCGCCCAGTGTCTGGTCCACTGCACCTGGACCGAGGCACCGCCGGAGGAGCCGCCAGCCCCGGAGGGTCCCGTGCTGAGCGCGGAGACCATCACCCTGGCCGCCCAGGGGGAGACCAAGCAGCTGCAGGTCACCGGCACGGAGAGCGCCGTGAAGTGGACCAGCGGGGACACCGCCGTTGCCACCGTGGCCGAGGACGGCACCGTCACCGCCGTTGCCAAGGGCGGCACCAAGATCACCGCCGAGGTGGACGGCCAGACCCTCCAGTGCGAGGTCAAGTGCGTGTGGTAAGGGCCGTGCCCTGCTTCTGAATTTACGATATATCGAAGGACCTGCCCTTGGGGCGGGTCCTTCTTTTTGAAAGTGGGAGAGATTCGCCGCGTGGGCGGGTGCCTTCCGCAGGACCCCTTCGGAAAGGTTGGGGAAACCCCAAAGTGGTCGCTCCCGAAGGGGTCGCCTCCGGCGGGGCCCCCTTTTCTCCGGAGAAAAGGGGGGAAAAGAGCGCCGGGGCTCTGCCCCTGGACCCCGGGTGAGGGTAGCGATACCCTGCCGGGGGAGTCGCGCTTTTCCCACGGTATTGGGTCTGTTGTCGATAGGCTGTCCATGGCGCGCCCACCGGCTGGGCGCGCGGGGAGGTAGGAAGGTATCGCAGCGTGAAGGAGTGATACGACCCAGAGCCTCCCTTGTTAAAGGGAGGGGGACCGCCGTTAGGCGGTGGAGGGATTCCTGCTTCCCACCTGCGATATTCTGCAACGGGAATCCCCCCGCCACTTCGTGGCCCTCCCCCCTTTCACAAGGGGGGCAGAAAGCGTGGGTAAGAATCGGGAAGGCAGAGAGCATCGAGCACGTTGGAGATACACACAGCAAAACCCTCTGCGCGGTCAGGTCGCGCAGAGGGCTTTGCCTTTGTTCCGATCGATCAGCGGGCGGCGATGAGCTTCTTCAGGCCCTGGCCCAGCCCCTCCACGGTGAGCTGGTACATATCCACCGTGTTGCGGATCATCTCGATGGTCTGATAGCCGTAGTCATACTCCCACATGGCCTCGGGGATGGGGTTGAACCACACCATCTTTTCAAACCGGTTGTGGAACCGCTTCAGCCAGGCCAGGCCGGTCTCGTTGTTATACCGGCTGTACCAGCTGCTGCCGCCCACCCAGGTCAGCTCCGTGGGGGACATGGATGCGTCGCCCACCACGATGACCTTGTATTCCCGGCTGAGGTTGTTGATGACCCACTGGGTCTGGATCGCGTCCTCATAGAAGCAGTGGGGCGTGGTATACAGCTCGGAATACCAGATGTTGTGGAAGTAGTAGATCTTCAGATCCTTGAAGTTGTTGGCCTTGTTCACCGCCTGGAACAGCTGGCTGCACAGGCGGGCGTAGGGGTTCATGGAGCCGCCGGAGTCGAAGAGGACCATGACCTTGATGTCGTTGGTCCGGGGGCGGTCGAACTCTAACTGGAGGTACCCGGCGTTGTTGCAGGTCTCCTCGATGGTCCGGTCCAGGTTCAGCACGTCGAAGGGGCCGTCCTGGCGGGTGGTCATCTGCCGCAGGCGGCGGAAGGCCAGCTGGAAGGACCGCTGGTCCAGCACGTTGTCCTCCCGGAAGTCCCGGAACTCCCGCTCTCCGGCCACCTGCAGGGCGTGGCGGTGCTGGCC
>CAYNZG010000086.1:0-6130 GCA_964401525.1 uncultured Ruminiclostridium sp. | reverse complement strand
GGTTGCCTGTGGGCTCGTCCGCGATGATGACGCTGGGGTTGTTGGCCAGGGCGCGGGCGATGGCCACGCGCTGCTGCTCACCGCCGGAGAGCTGGTTGGGATACTGCTTGGCCTTGCCGCTCAGGCCCACCAGGCCCAGCACATAGGGGATGCGCCGCTGGATCTCCCGGGTGGTGGCACCCACGGCCCGCATGGCGACCTCTAAGTTCTCGGCCACGGTCTTCTTCTCGATGAGGCGGAAGTCCTGGAAGACCACGCCCAGGGTCCGGCGCATCAGCGGGATCTGCTTCTCCGTGATGTCGTTCATGTTGAAGCCGTTGACCATCAGGTTCCCGGCCGTGGCCTGGATCTCGCCGCTGATGAGCTTGATGATGGTGGACTTGCCGGAACCGGAGGGCCCCACTAAGAAGACGAAGTCGCCGTCATCGATCTGAAGGCTGACGCCCTTGAGGGCCTTGGTCCCGTTTTCGTACTCTTTGTAAATATCTTTCAGACGGATCAATGTAACACTCCTCACTCAAATGCCGGAGGACTCACCAGGGGCTCTCAGGAGTCGATGCCCCGGGACACCAGGTACTTCTTGACCATCAGCGCTACCTTAAAGGTGATGGCGTCGTCGAACTCCCGCAGGTCCAGTCCGGTCAGTTTTTTGATCTTCTCCAGGCGATACACCAGGGTGTTTCGGTGGACGAAGAGCTTACGTGCAGTTTCAGAGACGTTCAGGTTGTTCTCAAAGAATTTGTTGATGGTGAACAGGGTCTCCTGGTCCAGGGCATCGATGGGGTTCTTCTTAAAGACCTCCTGCAGGAACATATCGCACATGACCGTGGGGAGCTGATAGATCAGGCGGCCGATGCCCAGGTTCTCATAGTTGATGATGGTCTTCTCGTTTTCAAAGACCTTGCCCACATCGATGGCCACGCCGGCTTCCTTGTAGGCCCGGGCCAGGTCGCGGATGTGGCCCACCACGGTGCCGATGCCGATGGTCACCTTGATCTTCAGGGACTGGGTCAGGGCATCCTCGATGCTCTTGGCGATCTTATAGATCTCCTTGCTGTCCCCGCCCTCGTTGAGCATTTTGATGACGGCGATGTCGGTCTCGTTGATGGAGATGACGAAGTCCTCCTGGCTGTCGGAGAACATATTCTGGATCACATCCACGGCAGCGATCTCGGAGGAGCCCACCTGACGGATCAGGAAGACGGCCCGCAGGGCTTCTGAGGCAAAGTGCAGCTCCTTGGCCCGGACGTAGATATCGCCCAGAAGGATGTTATCGGAAATGATGCTCTTGACGAAGGCAGTCTTGTCATGCTTTTCTTCATAGTAAGTTTTGGCACTGTTCAGCGCCACCGTGACCATGGAGCAGATGAGCTTGGCCTGCTCATCGCTTCCCTGGACGAACGCAGCATAATCGAAATGGGAACCGCGGCTGGACAGGGGCTTAAAGGTCTTGTCCCCGTAAATAATGACCGCGGATTCATTCACATTCAAGGCGGAGGCGGCGCCCTCCCACTTTTCTCCGATCCAGGTCAGTTGATTGCAGGACACAACGGTCCCCTGGTCGTCCACGACGCCAATGACTCGGTCCGTGCACTCCTTCATTTGGAGCACAATGCTTTGAAAAACTCTGCTGGACATGTCTTTCTTCCTCCTCTATCTTTCTCTCAAACCCAGAGAAACCTGCGTAAAACTGGGAAATCTGCACGTTTCGTAGCTTTCATTATACCGTTTCCAACGGCAGATTTCAATAGGGTCTTAGAGTTTTTTTGTGGAAAATGCCGAAAAGGTTTCCCTCAGCGCCCCAGCTCCGCCAATTCTGCCGAGGTGAGCAGCCGCCAGGCTCCGGCGGGGAGGCTCCGGTCCAGGGCCAGGGGACCCATGGTCAGCCGCTTGAGATAAACCACCGGCTTGCCCCGGGAAGCCAGCATCCGCTTGACCTGGTGGTACTTCCCTTCCCGCAGGGTCACCAGGCCCCGGTCCCCCTCCGGCAGGATCTCCAGCTCCGCCGGCAGGCAGGCCGTGCCATCCCCCAGGACGATCCCGGCCTGAAAGGCAGCGGCATCCTCTTCGTTCAGTTGGCCGTCCACCTCGGTGTAATAGACCTTATCCACATGCTTCCCCGGTGCCAAAAGCTCGTGGGCCAGGGGACCGTCGTTGGTCAGCAGCAGCAGGCCCTCGGTGTCCTTGTCCAGCCGCCCCACCGGGAACAGGCCGATCCGCCGCAGCTCCTTGGGCAGCAGGCTCAGGACCGTCTCCTCCCGCGGGTCCTCAGTGGAAGAGATGACCCCGGCGGGCTTGTGGAGCATGATATAGGTGTATTTCTCCGTGCGGATGGGCTGGCCGTCCACCGTGACCTCTGCCCCCTGCTCTACCTTATCCTCCGGCCCTGCCGGGAGAGCCCCCTTCACCTTCACCCGGCCGCTCTTGACGAGGGCCTTGGCCTCCTTCCGAGACCACTTCCCCGTGGCCGCCAGCAGCTTGTCCAACCGTTCCATCCTGTTCTTCCTTTCGTCCAGAATTCTTGTCCCCTATTTTATCATAGATCCCGCCGGGAGAACATACCTTAAACAGAAGATCTCCGGGCCGCCCTGCCGCCCGTCTACGAGAGGAGCTGCATCCTATGTTCATCATCACCAAAACCATCCACCGGGGGAGGCTGGCGGTCAGCGCCCTCCTGCTGGTCCTGACCCTCACCGCGGCCGGGGCCGGCCTGGCCCTGGCTCGGGACATCCAGGCCGCCGCACCCACGGACCCTCTGCCCTCCCCCACAGGCATCCGCACCAACGAGGACCGGATCGCCTATCTCCAGGCGCTGGGCTGGGAGGTGGGGCCGGAGCCCGCCGCCGTGGAGGACGTTCTCATCCCCGAGACCTTTGACGACTCCTATGGGGATTATCTGGCCCTCCAGGCAGACATGGGCTTCTCCCTGCCGGACTACGCCGGGAAGACCGTGAAGCGATACACCTACGCTGTGGAAAACTATCCCGGTCTTCGGGAAAACATCTGGGTGAGCCTGCTGATCCACAGGAAGACCGTCATCGGCGGCGAGGTCTTCTGCAGCCAGGGGGATGGCTTCACCCAGAGCCTCCGCTATCCTATCCAGCAGGGAACGTAAAAACGCCGCCCGAGGCGGCGTTTTTATCAACATTCTGTTTGTAGCTGTGAGGCTGTTTGCCTCCCCATACAGGATACAGACCACGTTCCCGCGCTCCTAGCCGGAGGCACATCACTGCTGTTTCACAGCTACTTCCATCTGGGGATAGGGGATGGAAATGCCCTCCCGGTCGAAGGCCTCCACGATCTGCTCCAGCAGGTCGTGGTAGACATCCCAGTAGTCGGCGGTCTCGCACCAGGCCCGAACGGCATACTCCAGGGCGCTATCCCCGTGGCTGTTCAGCCGGGCAAAGGGCGGCGGGTCCATGAGGACCTTCTCGTGGGCATACATGACCCCTTGCAGGGTCTTTTTCACCAGGTCCACCGGCGCGTCATAGGAGGCAGTGATGAGCAGGTCCACCCGCCGTAGGGGTTCGGTGGTGTAGTTGGTCACCTCCGCGTCGGAGACGATGCTGTTGGGCACCACGATGCGGCGGTTGTCCACCGTGGTCAGCTTGGTGTACACCATGCCGATCTCCTGGATGGTCCCGGCGTTGGAGCCGATCTCCACATAGTCCCCCACCTTGAAGGGGTGGGTGGCCAGGATGCTCAGGCCCCCAGCCAGGTTGGCCAGGGTGTCCTGCACCGACAGGGACACCGCCAAACCGGCGATGCTCACCAGGGTCAGCAGGGAGGTGGCGTTGATGCCCAGCATCTCCGCCACGATCATGATGGTCACAAACCATAGGATCACATTCAGGCTGGATCGGATGAAGCCGTGGAAGCTCTTGTCCGTCCGACCCCTGTCCAGCGCCCCGTCCACCAGACGCAGGAAGATGCGCTTGATCACCAGGCAGACGATCAGCACCAGCAGGGCCATGAGAACGGTCTTCAGGGCCGCCTCCCAGCCGCCGCGCAGCAGGGTCTGGATGCTTTGGTCCACGCTTTCGCTGATGGTTTCCGTATCGATTTCAGTTGTCATGGTATCCTCCCACCCAGCAGGGTCTTGAATAGGAAAAAGGGCAGAGCCAAGGCTCTGCCCTTTTGTTTGATGCTTTGATCCAAAGATCGAAGGGAGAAATTACTCCTCGATAGCGGTGACAACACCGGAACCGACGGTACGGCCACCCTCACGGATAGCGAAACGCAGACCGACTTCGATTGCGATGGGGGTGATCAGCTCAACGTTCATCACGACGTTGTCGCCGGGCATGCACATCTCAACGCCTTCGGGCAGGTTGATGACGCCGGTAACGTCGGTGGTACGGAAGTAGAACTGAGGACGATAGTTGTTGAAGAAGGGGGTGTGACGGCCGCCTTCGTCCTTGGACAGGACGTAAACCTGGCCGGAGAACTTGGTCAGGGGCTTGATGGAGCCGGGCTTAGCCAGAACCTGGCCACGCTCGATCTCCTTCTTGTCGATACCACGCAGCAGGGTACCAACGTTGTCGCCAGCTTCTGCATAGTCCAGCAGCTTGCGGAACATCTCGATGCCGGTGATGACGGACTTCTTGGGCTCGTCGTTCAGGCCGACGATCTCAACAGCGTCGCCCATGTTGATCTGGCCACGCTCGACACGACCGGTAGCAACGGTGCCACGGCCGGTGATGGTGAAGACGTCCTCGACGGGCATCAGGAAGGGCAGGTCAGCCTTACGGTCGGGAGTGGGGATGTATGCGTCAACAGCATCCATCAGCTCCTTGATGCAAGCATAGTCGGAGTTGCTGGGATCCTGATCCTCGCAGGTCAGAGCCAGCAGAGCGGAACCCTTGATGACGGGCAGGTCGTCGCCGGGGAACTCATAGTCGGACAGCAGCTCGCGGACTTCCATCTCGACCAGCTCCAGCAGCTCTTCGTCGTCCAGCAGGTCGCACTTGTTCAGGAAGACAACGATGGCGGGCACGCCGACCTGACGAGCCAGCAGGATGTGCTCACGGGTCTGAGCCATGGGGCCGTCGGTAGCAGCGATGACCAGGATAGCGCCGTCCATCTGAGCAGCACCGGTGATCATGTTCTTGATGTAGTCGGCGTGGCCGGGGCAGTCAACGTGAGCATAGTGACGCAGGTCGGTCTCATACTCAACGTGAGCGGTGTTGATGGTGATGCCGCGCTCGCGCTCCTCGGGAGCCTTGTCGATTGCGGAGTAGTCCTGCATCTCAGCCTTGCCCTGAATTGCCAGGTACTTGGTGATAGCAGCGGTCAGGGTGGTCTTACCATGGTCAACGTGACCGATGGTACCAATGTTTACGTGGGGCTTAGTTCTTTCAAACTTCTGCTTGGCCATGATTGATAATCCTCCTCAAAGTACAGGTAAAAATGCGAATTTTACTGTGTGAGATTTTGTTGCAATCTTATTGTACAAGATATGATTTGAAATTACAACGGGAAATTGCTGAATTTTCCAGGGAAAACCGAGGAAAATCAGGCCTGATTGCCACCGTTGCGCTTTTCGACGATCTTGTCGGTAATGGACTTGGGGATCTCCACATAGCTGTGGGGCTCCATGGAGTACTGGCCGCGGCCCTGGGTGCGAGAACGCAGGTCGGTTGCATAACCGAACATCTCGGACAGGGGGACCAGTGCGTCGATCTGCTGTGCACCGGGACGAGCTTCCATGCCCTGGATCTGACCACGGCGGGAGTTCAGGTCGCCGATAACGTCGCCCATGTAGTCCTCGGGGACGATGACGGAGACCTTCATGATGGGCTCCAGCAGGCAGGGGTTTGCCTTCCGGCAGGCTTCCTTGAAGGCCATGGAACCGGCGATCTTGAATGCCATTTCGGAGGAGTCGACCTCGTGATAGGAGCCATCATACAGCACGACCTTGACGTCGACCACGGGGTAGCCAGCCAGGATACCGGCCTGCATAGCGCCCTGGATACCGGCGTCGACAGCGGGGATGTATTCCTTGGGGATAGCGCCGCCCACGATCTCGTTGACGAACTCGTAGCCCTTGCCGGACTCGTTGGGCTCCAGACGGATCTTACAGTGACCGTACTGGCCCTTACCACCGGACTGACGGGCATACTTGGTGTCC
>CAYNZG010000085.1:0-6147 GCA_964401525.1 uncultured Ruminiclostridium sp. | reverse complement strand
AGCATGGCCAGCACGCCCTCCTTGCCCAGCTCGCCCAGGCGGGTCAGGTCCATGATCTTGCCCTTGATGGGGGTGGGATCGATCTTGAAGTCGCCGGTGTGGATGACCGTGCCCACCGGGCACTTGATGGCGAAGCTCACTGCGTCGGCAATGGAGTGGTTGGCGTGGATGAACTCCACGGAGAACTTGCCGGCCTTGATGACATCCCCTGCCTCGCAGGTGACCAGCTTGGTCACGTCCAGCAACTTGTGCTCCTCTAACTTCAGCTTCACCAGGCCCAGGGTCATGGGGGTGGCGTAAATGGGGGCATTGAAGGACCGCAGCACATAGGGCAGGGCGCCGATGTGGTCTTCGTGGCCGTGGGTCAGGAAGATGCCCCGTATCTTGTCCTGGTGCTTGATGAGGTAGCTCACATCGGGGATGACCACGTCGATGCCGTACATGTCCACGTCAGGGAAACCCATGCCTACGTCCACCACGATGATGTCGCCGCCATACTCATAGACGGTGAGATTCTTACCGATCTCATTCAAGCCGCCCAGAGGAATGATTTTCAGTTTTTCTGCCATGATAACTCCTTTTTTGAAATTCGAGGCCGGTCCTCCCGGGCAGACAGCAAAAGGGTAAACGAAGGCAAGGGGAGCCCGAACACACCCGACCGCCCTGTGCCGCGGCGGGTCCGCCTGATGCTCCCCCAGTCAAGTCCGCCCGTAGGCAGGTCCGAGCCTGTGGATCTTATAAATTTTTGCATCCATGGGGCACACCGCAAAAGGCTGCCCGAACATTATCCCTTATAGTATAGCACCAATGGGAGAAAAAGTATACATATTTTTCTCTCCCTCTGGGCATTTGCCCCGGAATGTGGTAAGCTGAGAAAAACCTGAGAAAGGCGGGAAAACCGTGAATATCCAGATCTTTGGGAAGCCCAAATGCTTCGACACCAAGAAGGCCGAGCGTTACTTCAAGGAGCGCCGGGTCAAATATCAGTACATCGACCTGAAAAAATATGGCATCAGTAAGGGGGAACTGACCTCTGTGCTCCGGTCCGTCAAGTTAGAGGACCTCATCGACGAGAAGCACCCCGACGCGGCCCTCCTCCGCTACCTGGCCCACAACGAGGCCAAGGTGGAAAAGCTCCTGGAGGACCCCACCCTGCTGAAGACCCCCATCGTCCGCAACGGCAAGGTCGCCACCGTGGGTAACCAGCCCGAGGTCTGGAAAACCTGGGAATAATTACCTTTTTCGACAAAGGCGCTGACAATGTTCGAGGGGATGCCCCT
This sequence comes from uncultured Ruminiclostridium sp., assembly GCA_964401525.1. Taxonomy (GTDB): domain Bacteria; phylum Bacillota; class Clostridia; order Oscillospirales; family Oscillospiraceae; genus Evtepia. Next base: position 4,867 of record CAYNZG010000085.1, on the reverse strand, counting down.
TCTTTGGGACTGCTTTGACATCTTCCACCTTGCAAAGGAAGAAGGCCCATTTTACAATAAAGGTACCAAGATTCAAGGAGGTGCCCACAATGGGAAAGCACCATGACCAGAGAAACCGCACCCTGCTGCTGGCCCGTATCCTGCAGGAAGAGACCGACGAAAAGCACCCCCTGTCTCTGTCCGCCGTGGCGGAACGGTTAGCCAGCCACGGCTTAGCAGCAGAGCGAAAAAGCCTGTACCGGGACATGGATGCCCTGCGCAGCAGCGGGCTGGACATCGCCTATCGGTCGGGCCGCCAGGGGGGCTGGTATCTCCGCAGCCGCGCCTTTTCTCTGGACGAGCTGCGCGTCCTGATCGATGCCGTCTCGGTTTATCGGTGGGTCAGCCCGGAGAAGCGGGATGGGTTGGTGGAAAAGCTCACCGGCCTCGCCTCCCAGCCTCAGCGGCAGAGCCTCCGGCGGACGGTCTCCGTGCACCATCGGTCCGCCGCCCAGCCGGACCAGGTCCAGGCCGCCGTGGACCGCATCCATGCTTCCCTGCAGACCCGACGCGCCCTGAGCTACCTGCCGGTACACTATGAGGACGGCAGCCGCCGGACCGTGGGCGAGACCCGCCGGATCATCAGCCCCAAGGGGCTGCTCTGGGCCGACGAAACCTATCATCTGCTGGCCTGGGACCACCGGGACCAGACCCTGCAGCTCTATCGGCCGGACCGGATGGCCGAGCTGCGCAGCACCGGCATCCCCCTCCAGGGGCCGGAGGCCGACATCGACCAGTGGAACGCCGCCCCCTTCGGGGTGGACCTCGCCCGGAGGGAACGGGTCCGCCTGCGCTTCGGCCAGGCCATCGCCGGAGAGGTGCTGGACCGGTTCGGCTCCGACATCGTGCCGGACCCCGACGAGGAGAGCTTCCAGCTCACCGCCGATGTGGTGATGGGCGCGGAGTTCTGGGGCTGGATGACCTCCCACGGAGACTGGGCGGAGGTCCTGGCCCCTGCCTGGGCCGCCAAGCAGTGGAAGCAGCGGTACCGCCCACGGGCACTCCTGCACAATTCCTCGACAGTCCCTTTTTTGTCCCTGTAAAAATGCTAAGATCCCCGGAAGGGTGTATGTTCCTGTACACCTTTTCCGGGGATCTTCCGCTATGTTATAAAGGGGATATTTCCCCAAGAAAGGAGACTATCTATGTCCAGCAGCAACAAGACCCCTCACCTGCGCCTGAATCAGTGGATCGCCAGCGATCCCATCCTGCGCACCGACTTCAACTTCGACAACAGCAAGCTCGATTCCGCGGTGAACGCCCGCGCCCTGGTGGCCCTGGCCAAGACCACGCTCACCCAGGCCGCCGCCACCCTCCCCTTCTCCCTGACCGACCTGGACCTGACCAAGTATGTCCAGCTCCAGCTTTTCCTGGACCCGGTCATGAGCGCGGAGGCGGCGGTCACCCTGCAGATCAACGAGACCACAGCCGTGACCTTAGGCACCATGGCTGCCGACGGCAGCCGGGGCCTGGAGATCCATCTGAGCCTGCTGCCCGGCGGCATAGGCGGCTGGTGGACGGCCCCCGGCGGCACGGGGACCACCAGCGGGACCTTCCGCATCAGCAATGTCACCGCCGAGGATATCGCGACCCTCACCCTGGGCTGCGCCGGATCCGCTTCCTTTGCCAGCGGGACCACCTGCCTCCTCTGCGGTGTCAAGCTCTGAACCGTCAAAAGCAACAGACCGTCCATAGCGCGCCCACCGGCTGGGCGCGCGGGAACGTGGTCGGTGCCCTACGGGGATGGACGCGTGATGCACTAAAAAAGCACCCTCACGGGTGCTTTTTTTATGCCTTGGTAAAGGGGATGGGGTCCGTGGTATAGCTGTGCAGCAGCGGGTCCCCGCTGACCAGCGTGACTGTCAAGGTGCTGCCTGTCGGCTCCAGGGAAAACACGCCCCAGAAATCGCTGCCTCCCATGGTGGAGGTCAGCTCAAAGAGCACCGAACCCACAGGGTACTGGCTGCTGGTCTCGATGACATAGAAGGTCCCCTCCAAGCAGTCGATCCATTCCGAGTCGGAATAGCCCACCCGGTAGGTCATGGTCCCGTCGTCACAGAAGTCCAACCCACAGAGGAGCTGACTGCCATCCTGGGAGACGGCAGCGGTCCAGGCCCCGATGAAGGCCGTCTGGGTCTGGCCCGTAGGCGCGTCGGGGTAGAGACTGAAGTCATAGGCCGCAGAGTCGGCGGGAAGGGCCACAGAGCCGTCGCATAGGCTCCGGCAGGGGGCATAGGTCTCCGCGCTGCCGTCCGGCCCGGTGATGGTGACCAGCAGGTTCGGGAGCACATCGCTCACATTGCACACCAGGAGGACCGGCTGGCCGTCCCCTTCGTAGAGGGTGCCCTGCGGGACCGGATCGCCGCTTTCCCCCACCGTGCAGGTCTGAACGGTGCAGGCCGCGTCCGTCGTGCCAGGGACCAGGCAGTAGACCTCGGTCCCTTCGGTGGTCACCACCTGCTCGTCAGGGATCTCCGCCAGGAAGGGGTAGGTCTCCGCCCCTTCTGCCACCAGCGTCTCCAGGGACTGCTCCGAGGACAGGTCCCCAAGATAGGCAATGGCCCAGGGGGCTTGCCGCTCCGCCAGAGTCTCCCGGAATGCAGTCAGGGCGGCGGACTCCGTCGGAGCTTCCACCGGAGCTGTCCCCGTTTCCGGGGCCTTTTCCACCGTCTGGGTCTGTCCGCAGGCGGTAAGGCCCACCAGCAGCAGTACGGTCAGTGCCAGACCGGCGCCTTTTTTCCACAGCATGGGGATCCCTCCTCGTCTGTTTTAGGTCATCAGCTCCAGGCTTTCGGCCATAGCTTGGAGCTGGTCATTCCACACCGCGTCGCGTTCTGTCCCCGCAAAGGAGAACACGGCGGCATACATGGGGTAGGTCTTGGTGCCCTTGTCCTTGCCGAAGGACACCACCAGGGCCGTGTGCCAGCCCTTTCCGTCCTCATAGACGGCCCCCTGGGCCGTCCAGTCCCCCACAGGCAGGGAGAGGGCCTCCCAGGACAGCGTATCCTGGCTGGTGGCCTTTTCCTCTAACCCGGTGGTCCATTGCTCCACCGCGTCCCGGCTGTCCAGGCGGGAGAGCCAGACCTGGGTCCCCCCTTCCGGGTCGGTCAGGTCGGTCAGCCCGTCGGCAGAGGGCTGGAACTGCTCCGTGGGATAGGCCACGCGGTAAAGGTCCCCGTAGCAGGCCAGGAAGGCATAGCCCTCCGGGGGCTGGTCCGTCTCCTCCCCTTTTGCCTCCGGCGCATCACTATGCGCAACGGCTGCTGCCTGGGTCCCCGCTTTGGTGAAAACGCATTGGGTCCCCATCAGGTCCAGGGTGAGGGTGCCCTGCTGGAGGGTGCCTCGGCCCACCGTCTCGCCGCCCTGGATCAGGGTGAACTTGGTGCCGCTTCTGGTCCACTTCCCCTCGTCCGGAGCGTCCATCAAAAACAGCAGCGCGTGGCCCTTGGGATCCAGCTGGATCCACTGGCCCTCTGCGCCGATGTCCATGCCGTCGGCCTGGACGGAAACGCAGGTGTACCGGCCCAGCTCGTCATCGTTGGCCGCAGTGCTCTCTGCCGGGGTCTTGGGCTGGTCGGCGGCGCAGGCGGCCAGAAGGGACAGGCTCAGCAGCAGGGGCAGGAGCAGGAGTTTCTTATGCATGGGATGCCTCTTTTCGGGAATTACTCTTCAGCGGTCTCCTGCTGGAACACGCAGGTGGCCCCCAGGATGTCCATAGTGAGCACGCCGTTTTCCAGAGTGCCGCTGCCGGCCTCCTGGCCGTCGATGGTCATGGTCAGGGTGTTCTCCTCCAGGGTGAAGGTGCCGTTGTGGGTCTCGCCGCCCACATAGAGGGCGACCTTACCGCCGTCCTGAAGCTCCAGCCATTCACCGTTGCCCTCCAGGTCGATGTCGTTCATGGAGATGGAGGTGCAGTTGTATTTGCCCAGAGCGGCCGTGTCTTCGCTCGCGCCGCAGGCGCACAGGGAGAGGGCCATCAGAAGGGCCAGGAAAAGAGCAGATAATCGTTTCATGGTGACGTCTCCTTTTTTGCATCTTTTTTTCTGGTTTGCGTCGATATGTATTTGGTTTATTATACCCCAGAATCGCCCCTGCCGCAAGGCGGGAAACACCCCGCGTGGGGATTATTTACAAAAAGTTTGCAGACACAAACACGCCCCTGCAAAAAGGGACCGCCGAAGCGGTCCCTTTCGCAGATCCGGTGACGGGCAGGAGGGGCTGGGGATCACTCCTGCTCGGAACCGCTGAGCTTGTTCTCGTAAGACTGGATCATCTTCTTGACCATCTGGCCGCCGATGGAACCGGCCTCCCGGGTGGTCATGGAACCGTTGTAGCCCTTGCGCAGATCAACGCCCACTTCGTTGGCGGCTTCCATCTTAAAACGGTTCATCGCGGCGCGGGCCTCGGGGACCATGATCTTCTTGCTGCCGGAGGAAGACTGCTTGCTTGCCATATTGTTTTCTCCTTTTCTCTGGATAGAACTTTCCTATTGGGTGCGTCCCATTGATAAGGCTGAGGGACGCGGGAACGTCTTGCGTCGTTCCGGGCTTATGTTTGCCGATTTTTCGGCAGATATGCTGCCGACCTGCGGGGAATATCCGGCAGCATTGGCGCAAAACGGAGCGTCCAATAAAGATATCCGTTATCTGCTCAAATGAATAGATGTTGACTGGAATGACAAGAATGAATATTAAAAATGAATAACAGCAGCGCAGTAGAGACACTGTGCTGCTGTTATCTATTCTATTAAAATTTATTCAGCGGCTCTCCAGGCAATACCCACTCCCGCGGTAGGACGAAATAGTCACCTCGCCGCCCTCCTCGTTGC
>CAYNZG010000084.1:0-6148 GCA_964401525.1 uncultured Ruminiclostridium sp. | reverse complement strand
GAAGGAGTACCAGGCAGTGGTCCACTGGCGGCCCCAGTACGATGAGGGGACCTTCATCGACCTGCTGGGCCGCAGCGAGAAGACCCGGAAGACCTATGTGGCCAAGTATCCCGGCAAGGGCATCCAGCAGGCGGTCCTGCACTATAAGCTGCTGGACAACCGGGAGGGCTTCTCCCTGGTGGAGATCCGCCTGGAGACCGGGCGGACCCATCAGATCCGGGCCCAGTTCTCCCACCGGGGGATGCCCCTGGCCGGGGACCGGAAGTACAGCAAGTATCCGGATCCCCAGGATTGGCAGATCGCCCTGTGGTCCAGCCACCTGCGGTTCACCCACCCGGACACCGGGGAGGAGATGGACTTCCGTCTGCCCCCGCCGGAGACGGAGCCCTGGACCAAATTCCAAGGATAACGCAAGACCCCCGGCACTTCAGAGGAAGTGCCGGGGGTCGTTCTGTTTTGCGGTTTAGTCACCGGTGAAGATGGCGGCGAAGTCCTGGAACATCCGGGCCACCCGCTGCCAGAAGGTGGTCTTCTGGGCCTGGGCGGCGGCTTCGGCCTCGGCATCCTCATCTACCTGGATCTCCTGGGTGCGGAGGATGATCTGGACGCTGTTGGGGCTCTGGTTCTCCGAGGAGGTCAGGGAGACCATTTCCGCCTGGGAGTCCATGTTGAGCATGTTGTTCTTCTCGCCGGTGTACTCCTCCCACTTGTCCTCGATGAGGGCCTGGATGTCGGAGTTGGCCTGACGCATGGAGTCGGTGGCCCCCAGGCCGGAGGCCATCTGCTTCAGGGAGCTGGACAGGCCGGTGAGGGACTTCTCCGTGCCCTGGTCCAGGTCCGGGTCGGCGGCCTTCATCAGGTCCTCGAAGGTCTTGGTGAAGCTGTTCAGGTCGTCCAGGAGCTTCACGGAGGCGTTCACCTGCTTGATGGCGTCGTCCAGGGCCTCCTGGGCATCGGGCTCATACTTGGTCACCGTGTCGGACAGGGTCTTGCTCTGCTCCAGCAGGGTGTCGGTCTTGCCCAGCAGGCTGTCGGCGGTCTTCAGGATGGCATCCAGGTCGTCGTGGAGGGCATCGCTGTCATAGCCGTTGGCGGTGTCCAGCAGGGACTGCATGGTAGAGAGCACATCCCGGCTGTCAGCCAGCAAGTTGTCGTTGGCGTTGTCGGTGAGGGCCTGCAGGGACTTGAGCAGGGTGGAGGTGGGCTTGGCGATGGCGGAGACCATCTTGTTGACCTCGTTGATGCTGTTGTTGGCCTCGTCGATCATGCCGTTGAAGGTGTCCATCTGGTCCACCTGGTCAGCGACCATGTCGCCGTCCTCCCAGTTGTAATAGAGGTAGGCCAACTTTTCCACCGTCGCCTGGTCACTGAGCATCTTTTGATACTGAGCGACCAAGGCTTCATCGCCCTGCGCAGCCGCTGCGGAAACGGCTGCGCCGTGGGTCATCACGAAGGTGACATAGGTCGTTGTATCGGTGGGGGCACTTTCCCCTGTGGCAGCGGCCACCCCGGCACAAGCTTGATAGATGCCCACGGACTTGTCGTGATAGTCCCGGAGCTGGTCAGCGGTCATGTCGTTGGCTGTCATGCCGTCCAGGGAACTCATGCCCTTCAGGCTGTCCAGGGCACTGCTCAGGCTACCGGTGTTTTTGCTCACGTCCTTCAGGTCGTCCTGGAGCTGGTCCAGGTCATCGTCCAGGTCGTCCAGGAGCTTGCTGAGCTTCTTGGTGTCCTTCTTGGCACTCTGGATCACATCGTTCAGGTCGTCCAGGTCGGACCGGACGGCGCTGAGGCTCTTTTTCAGGTCCTTCAGGTCCGGGCGCAGGTCGTCTACCGTGGCGGAGAGGCTCTTGAGCTGGGTGGTGGTCTCGGCCAGGGCATCCTTGCCGGTCTGCAGGTGCTTCACCACGGGGGTCAAGGACTGGCTCAGGTCGGTCATGGAGGCCAGCATCTTGTCGGCCTCGTCATAGACCCGGTCCTTGCCGCTGGAGAGGGTCTGGCGGGCCTGGTTCAGCTGGTCCAGGCCGCTGGCGGTGCTCACTAACTTGTTGTCCAGGCCGTCCAGGCTGTTCAGGATGGTGTTGACGCTGGCGGTGATGGAGTCGTAGGAGTCCTCCACGTCTTCCTTGGCCGCCCGCAGGTCGGCGATCATATCCAGCTGGGACAGGGTGGCCGGTTCCACCAGGAAGGTGAAGCCGCCGAAGGAGAAGTCCTCGGTGCCGATGCGCAGGGTGTAGTGCTGCTCCTCACCGGGGAGGACCAGGAAGAGGACGGCATCCATGTCGCCGATCTTCTGGATCTGGGCCCCTTCGGCCTCTAAGGAGAGGATGTCCCGGTCCCGGACCACGGCCATAGCCATGAGGACATAGTTGTTCTGGGCGTATTCCGAGGCCCGGCTGTTGGGGGTCACGTCCAGGATGACCTCGCCCACGCCGGTCTGCCCGGCCATGTCCTCCGGCTCGGTGTCCACGCCGTTCATCCGGTAGGACAGGTCGATGGTAAAGGGCATCTCGTCATAGGGCTGGCGGGTCTTGCCCTCGAAGTAGAAGGTGTCCGGCGCGTCCTCCCCCAGGTGGAAGGTGACGGTGTTGCCGCCCACGGAGGGCTCGGTCCGGTCGGTGAGGTTCAGGACCTCGTCGTAGCTGCCCTTGTCGATGATGGTCTGGTTGCCGTTGGTGCGATAGCTCTTGACCACGCTGCCCTCGGTGAGGGAGCCGTAATAGTCCAGGGTGCCGTAATAGGATTCATCCAGCACGGGCTTCACCACAGCTCCGGCCGAGGGGGCCAGCAGGCCCGCGGTGAGGGCTGCGGTCAGGGTAACGGCCCCCAGGCGGGTGGCCGGCTGCTTCCAGGAATGTTTCATAAGAGTTCCTCCTTATCACTGGGATCAGGGATGGCCGCCGCCGGGACCGGGGCGGACTTCCAGTTTTTTGTGGTGCGGGCGATGAGGGGCTCACACACCAGCAGGATGGGCGGGACGAAGAACAGGCAGATGGCCATGGAGATCAGGGTGCCCCGGGCCAGCATGACGCACAGGGAGGACACCAGAGCGATCTGGGAGATGAGGGACACCGACAGGCAGGCGGCGAACAGCACCAGGCCGCCGGTGATGATGGAGTGGTCCGAGGAAGTGGCCGCCCGGATCATGGCCTCCTTCACGTTGCCGTCCCGGCGCAGCTCCTCCTGGAAGCGGGTGCCCAGCAGGATGGAGTAGTCCACGGTGGCACCCAGCTGGATGCACCCGATGAAGGTGTTGGCGATGAAGGGGATGTCCGTCCCCATCCAGTAGGGCACGCCCTCGTTGATGTAGATGGCCAGCTCGATGCAGCCCACCAGGATGACGGGCATGGACAGGGACCTGAAGACCACGGCCACGATGATCAGGATGGCGATGATGGACATGGTGTTGGTCCGCAGGAAGTCCTGGTCGGCGGTGTCGAAGAGGTCCTCAGCCATGACGGCGGAGCCGGTGAGGAAGCTGTCCGGGTCGTAGTCCTTCATGATCTGATCCAGGTCATTGATCTGCTGGGTCATCTCCGCCGAGCCGGTCTCATAGGAGGACGAGAGCATGATGTAGGTCCAGCCGTCCTGCTGGAACATCTCCATCACGTCGTCCGGGATGAAGAAGTCGGGGACCGACCGGGAGACCCAGGAGCGGAAGGTGAGCACCGAGTCGATGCCCGGGACCTCCTCCAACTCCTCCACCAGCTGGACGGTCTCGCCGTCGGTGAGGGCATCCTGATGGACCAGCATGAAGTGCTGGTTCACCACGCCGAAGTCGTCCTCCAGCTTTTCCGTGGCCACCACGCTCTGGGCGCTGGAGGGCAGCATGTTGCCGATGAGGTCGTGATAGAGGTCCGTGTGGCTCTGGGAATAGATGGCGGGGGCGTAGGCCACCAGGGCGATGACCACGAAGACCCAGCGGTGTTTCACCAGGAACCGGTTCAGAGGGATGAAGTTGAAGTCCAGGCACCGGTGGGTATACTTCTGGATGGGTCCATCCAGCACCAGCAGGATGGCCGGGAGCACCAGCACCACGCAGAGGATGCCCAGGACGACGCCCTTCATCATGACCAGGCCCACGTCCTTGCCCAGGGTCAGCTGCATGAAGCACAGGGCGGCGAAGCCCGCTACGGTGGTCAGGGAACTGCCCGCCAGGGAGACGAAGGCGGCCCGGATGGCGGCGGCCATGGCATCCCGCTTGTCGGCGTGGTACTTCTGTTCCTCCCGGTAGCGGTTGTACAGGAAGACGGAGTAGTCCATGGTGACACCCAATTGCAGGATGGCCGCCAGGGCCTGGGTCACGAAGGAGATCTCTCCAAAGATGATGTTCGACCCCATGTTATAGACGATGGCCAGGCCGATGTTCATCAGAATGGCCAGGGGCAGGATCCAGGAGGTCATCATGACGCTCATGGCCACCAGGGCCAGCAGGGCGGCCACGCCCACATACAGGGGCATCTCCGTCTGCAGCATCTCCTGGGTGTCGTTGATGAGGGCGGAGAACCCGGCCACGAAGCACTTCTCGTTGGCCACCTCGCGGATGGTCTGGATGGCGTGCATGGTGTCCAGAGAGGCTGCCGGGGACTCGAAGAAGATGAGCATCTGGGTGGAGGAGCCGTCAGTGGAGTAGAAGAGGGACTGCAGGTCCCCGGGCAGCATGGTCTGGGGCAGCTGGGAACCCACGCTGCCAGCCACGGACAGCACGCTGCTGACACCTTCGATCTCCTCGATCTCCTCCTGGAGCTGGGCCACATAGTCTGTGGGCATATCCTCCACGATGAGCATGGCCGTGGCGGCCATGTGGAAGGGCTCTTCCAGCAGGGCCTCGCCCTTGGCGGAGTCCAGATTCTGGGGGATGTAGTTGAGCACGTCGTAGTTCACCCGGGTGGCTGCGTACCCGATGATGGAGGGGATCAGCAGCAGCAGGGCGATGCGCACCACATGCTTGGGATATCGGGTGACCAGTTTGGCCAGTTTGTTGAGCATAGTCATCCATCCTTTGGAGAAAAAATTGCGGTTTTGTGTTGACTTTTCAACACATGTGAATTATAGTGCTTGTGTAGATAGGTTGCAATGCCCAATAATTCAAGATATGTGGAATAATCCACAAAGCAAAGCGGTTTGGAAGGAAGTGCGCAACATGGAAGAAAAAGGGGCCAAGCGGCCGGACCGCCGCCAGGTACGGACCCGGCGGCGCATCCGGGAGGCCTTTGCAGAGTTGGTCACGGAAAAGGACATCGACAAGATCACCATCAAAGAGCTGGCCGAGCGGGCGGATATCGACCGCAAGACCTTTTATCTCCACTATGCCGGGGTGGGGGATGTGTTGGAGGAGGCCCAGAACGAGCTGCTCACCCAGGTCTATCACCTGCTGGAGGATTTTGACCTCTTCCAGCCGGACTTGGATGCTTTGGGGCTGTTCCGGCAGCTCAACGCCATCATTGACCGGAATTCCGACTTTTACCGCCATGTGCTCATGGCCGACCGCTACAGCTTTTACTATGTGAAGCTGAAGGATTCTATGAAGCAGGTCTTAGGGGAGCGGTACCTGCCGCGGATCCGCCCGGGCCGGGTCTCCCGGACGAAGCTGGAGATGTACGCGGAGTACGCCACCTCCGGCATCATGGCCCTCTATGTGGACTGGCTCCGCCACCCGGAGTACGACCTGGAGGAGGTGGCCCAGACGGCGGCGGAGATCGCCTACGGCGGCGGAAAAATGGTCCTGGAGGGTCTGGCGGCCCAAGGTGCGGGCAGCCCTTGACAACGGCAGAATTTGTGATAAAATGTTGCTCATATTAAGATAAGAAGGCAATGAGGAAACGAGCGGTCCACAGGTGAGCCCAAAGCGAGAGGGGGAGGGTGCAAGCCCCTCGGCGCAGCCGGTCCGCAGCCACTTCCGAGCCGCCCGGGAAGACCGGGCCGCCCCATCCCCGTTAGCGGATGACCAAGAGGTAAGAATGGAGCCGATCCCAGGCCTCGCAGAGTTTCACCCGCAGGGTGAGCTCAAAAGGGCCAATGGGGGAACGGAGTGCCCCCATTCTTACAAAAAAGGGTGGTACCGCGTAGTGTTTTACACTCCGCCCCTGAGCCGATCAGGGGCGGAGTTTTTGTTTTCCCCTGAATATCACACTTGGAGGTATGAAAT
>CAYNZG010000083.1:0-6359 GCA_964401525.1 uncultured Ruminiclostridium sp. | reverse complement strand
CGCCATCGTGATCTATGGCGGCATCATGAACCCGGCCTCGGCCCTGATGTGGGTGGGGGAGCTGAACCCCAAGATCCTGCTGACCTACTATATCTCCGGCTTCCCCATGGACTGCATCCACGCCGCAGCCACCTGGCTGTTCCTCTGGTTCGCGGCGGAACCCATGCTGGAAAAGCTGGACCGGATCAAAGTGAAATATGGTTTAGTTGAGTGAAAACCGCCTGGTCGACACGGAGTTCTCCGTGCCGACCAGGCGGTGCTTTTTTATGGGCAGAGGGTCGCGGTGCTGCCCCCGAAATGGGATTTTGTCACCACAATTTGCTTGTCGATGCGCTCCTTCAGCTCGGCCACATGGGAGATGATCCCCACCAGGCGGTTTCCTTCCGTGAGGCTGGCCAGGGTGCTGTAGGCCTTGGTCAGGGCCTCGGGGTCCAGGGAGCCGAAGCCCTCGTCCACGAAAAGGGTGTCCAGGCGGATGCCGGTGGAGGTCTGCACCTCGTCGGACAGGCCCAGGGCCAGGGCCAGGGAGGCCAGGAAAGACTCGCCGCCGGAGAGGGTGTTGACGCTGCGCTCCGTGCCGTTGACGTGGTCCACGATGTCCAGCTCCAGCCCGCTTTGGCTCTGCCGATTGGCGGCGGTGCGGCGGCGCTTCAGGTCATACTGCCCGCCGGACATTTTCCGCAGGCGGAGGTTGGCCCGGGTGAGGATGCGGTCGAAATAGGTGGCCTGGATGTAGGTCTCCAGCATGATCTTTTCCTTCCCGGTCAGGTTGCCGTTGGCGGTGTCGGACAGGGCCTTCTGCCAGGTGTAGGTGTGGTCCAGGGCAGCCAGCTCGTCGGCCTTTTGGAGGATATTGTCCCGGGCGGCCTCGTTGGTGGTGTGCTGGGTGTGCAGGTCCTTTTGCCGGGCCAGGAGCAGCTCCTTTTGCTGGGACAGCCGGGCCTTTTCCTCGGCCAGGGCCTTGGGGTCGTCCTGGGAGGCGGTTCGGACCTGCTCCTGAAGCTGGTCCCCGGCGGCCCGAAGGGCGGTCAGGGCCTCCTTCGCCTCGGTGCAGGCGGTCTCTGCGTCGGCCAATGCCTTCTTCAAGGCGGTTGCCTGACGGAGCAGGTCGCTGCGGGCTGCCTCGGCGGCGGCCTTGTCCGGGAAGCGGAGGCTGCTGCGCAGCTCCTGGATCTGCTTTTCCTCTTCTGCTGCGGCGGCGGTCAGGGCGGCCAGCTGCTCCCGGGCGGCGGCCAGGTCGCGTTCCGCCCGGACCAGGTCCGCCTCCTTCTGGGGGAGGGCCTCGTCCAGGGTGGCTTTTCGGGCTAACTGTTGCTCTGCGGCGGCAGACTGCGCCTCTAAGGTCTTCAAGTCAGCGGTCAGGGCGGTCAGCTGCTGGCTGGCCAGGGCGGACAGCTCCTCCTGGGAGGGTGCGTCCACCAGACCGGCGGCCTGCCGCTGGAGGGCCTCCTCCGCGCTGGCCACCGCGCCGCTCTGCTGGCTGGCCTCCTTGCTGGCCACTTCGGTGGCCTTCTGGGCCTCCTCGTACCGTTTTCGACTCTTTTTGACCTCGGCCTCGGTGGGGGCCTTTTGGGACAGCCCCGCCGGAGCCGGGTGATGGGTGGAGCCGCAGACCGGGCAGGGGAGACCGGGGGCCAGGTCCCGGGCCATGATCCCGGCCTGCTCGGCCAGGAAGGCCCGGTTCTTCTCCTCGTACTCCCGGGCCAGCGCGACAGAGCGGGCATCGGCCTCGCGATAGGCCTCTTGTTTCTCCGTCAGGCTCCGCCGCAGCGCCTCCAGGGCCTTGATGGCAGCCAGCAGGTCCCGGAGCTTCTGCTGCCGCTCCTGGCCCTGCTGCTTCCGGGCCAGGAGCTTTTCCCGCTGGGCACCGATGTCCGCGAGGGTCTGCTGCTCGTCCTTCCACTGGGTGATGATCTGGGTCAGGTCTTCGCAGCGGCCCTGGGCGTTGTCCCGGTCCTTCCGGGTCCGGTCCAGGGCGGCGTTGGTGTCTGCGAGGGCCTTTGTTTTTTCCTCCAGGCTGTCATAGGAGGGCAGGAGCAGCTCCAATTGCGCGGCCTGTTTGGCCAGTTCCTCCTGCTGGGGGAGGGTGGCCTGAGCTTCTGATAGCCCTGCCTGGGCTTTCGTTAGCGCTTCCTGCTGCCGCTGCTGGGCGGCCAGATTTTTGGCCAGCTCCTGCCGGGCAGTCTCTCCGGCCTGGGCCTGGACCAGCTGAGCAGAGACTGCTTCGGTTTTGGCATTGATCTCCCGGTACGACTCCTCTGTGGCCAGTTGGGCGGCCTGGGTGGCGGTCAGCAGGCGGTCCAGAAGCATCAGAACCTGGCTCAGCGGGAGTTCCCCGTCCTTGGCCTGGGCCAGCTCCGGAGCCAGGGGAGAGGTCTCCGGGCAGAGGATACCGCCAATGTACTGCCGGATGCTGTGGTCGGCCTGCTTCCGCTGGGTCCGCACCTGGGCGATGGTCTCCTTGAGCTTCTCCTGCAGGGTCAGGAAACGGCCGGTGCCGAAGATGTCCCGGAAGATCTTCTGCCGCTCCCGGGTGTCTGCCTGGAGGAGCCGCCGGAACTCCCCCTGGGAGAGCATGGCCACCTGGGAGAACTGCTCCCGGGTCACGCCGATGATATCCCGGACGGCCTGGTCCACCTCCTTCTGCCTGGTGACCACATGGCCGTCGGGCCAGGTCAGGCTGGCCTCGGCGGTCTGCTTCGTGGTGCCGGTGCCCCGGGCCTTGGCCCGCTCATACTCCGGGCTGCGCCGGACGGTGTAGGTCTGGCCCCGGTAGGAGAAGGTCAGCTCCACATAGGTGGGGTCGGTCAGGGCGGCGTATTTGGAGCGCAGCATGGTTGGCTGGCGGCTCTCCCCGCTGGCCTCGCCGAAGAGAGCGAAGGTGATGGCATCGAAGATGCTGGTCTTTCCGGCACCGGTGTCGCCGGTGATGAGATACAGACCGCCGGTGCCCAGGGCGGCCAGGTCCAGTTCCTGGACCCCGGCATAGGGGCCGAACCCGGCGATGGTAAGGTGCAGAGGTCTCATAGGCTTTCCTCCCAGATCGAGCCGATCAGTTCTTGGGTAAAGCGGCGCTGCTCGTCGCTCATGGGCTGGTTGTTTTGCAGCTGGTACAGGGCCTCGAACAGGTCCAGGGGCGACCGGTGCTCGATGTCTTCCGCGCTGTCGATGCACTGGTCGGCCTGGGTGCGGGTGTTGTCATAGCTCAGCCGCAGCAGGTTGGGGTAGATCTGGCGGAGCTTTCCCAAAGCCTCCGGGACATCCTCCTCGTCGGTGAGGATCACATGGAGGTAGTCGTCTGCGGTGGTGTTCTCGTAAAAGGCGGGAGCGGTCAGGGTAGCGAAGGTCCCCCGGATGCTGCGCAGGTCGTGGCGGGGGTGCAGGGGGCGCAGGGAGAGGGTGAGCTCGCCCTTGGGGCCCAAGTCCACCACAGTCACGCTCTTGTGATGGTGCTCCTCGGAGAAGGAGTATTTCAGAGGCGTGCCGCAGTAGCGGATGCGGTGGGAGCCGAGGTTCTGGGGACCGTGGAGATGGCCCAGGGCGACATAGTCGAAGGGGTCGAAGACCGCAGCGTCCACATTGTCGCTGCCGCCCACGGAGATCTCCTCCGACTCGCAGGTGGTCCCGCCGGTGACGAACTGGTGGGCCAGCAGCACGTTCCGCCGGGTGGGGTCCAGCCCCAGCTTCTCCACCGCCACCCTGCAGGCATCGGTGTAGGTCTCAATGCCCTCGTCGGGGTAAAATCGCTTGACGTGAAGGGGCTTCAGGAAGGGCAGCAGCCAGAAGTCCACCGGGCCGTGCTCGTCGGTCAGGGTCACCGGCTCCACCTGACCGTCGTAGACCGGAGAGATGTGGATGCCGCTGCGCTCCAGCAGCCGCCCGGCAAAGGCCAGCCGCTCCGGGCTGTCGTGGTTGCCGCTGATCATGAGCACGGGGACCTGCCGCTGGGACAGTTCCCAGAGGAACCGGTCCAGCAGGTTCACGGCCTCGGCGGAGGGGACGGTCCGGTCGTAAATGTCTCCGGCCAGGAGCACGGCATCGGCCTGCTCCTCGTCCACGATCTGCAGGATCTGGGGCAGGATGGCCTCCTGCTCCGGCAGCATGGAGACCTCGTGGACTCGCTTGCCCAGGTGCAGATCGGATAGATGGATGAGCTTCATAAGGGCACCTCCAGGGGGATGATATTACAGGGCGAGGGTGTGGTAGATGTCACCCTCCAGGGTCTTCCAGGTGCAGCGGTCCTCGTCCAAAAGCAGGTACCCGTGGGGGGTGTCGTTTTTGGGCAGGGAGACGGAGCCGGGATTCAGATAGAAGCTGCCCTCCCCGAAGGGCTCCCAGGCGGGGATGTGGGTGTGTCCATGGAGGAGGATATCCCCCGGCTGGAGGGGCGGCAGGGCATCCAGGTTGTGGATGTGCCCGTGGGTGGCGTAGACCAGTCGGCTGCCCAGGGAGAGTAGACAGTAGTCGGCCAGGATGGGAAAGTTCAGGACCATCTGGTCCACCTCTGCATCGCAGTTGCCCCGGACGCAGCAGAGCCGGGCTTTTTCTTGGTTCAGCAGGGCGATGACCTCTTTGGGAGCGTAGTCCCGGGGCAGGTCATTCCGGGGACCGTGGTACAGCAGGTCCCCCAACAGCAGCAGGCGGGGCGCCTCCTCCCGGTGGAAGGCATCCAGAAGCTGCTTGCAGTAATAGGCGGACCCGTGGAGATCCGATGCGATCATCCATTGCATGGCGTGTCGCCTCCTGTTCTGATCAGATTGGTTTTTATTCCATTATAATAAAAAGAGAGTTCTCTGGCAAGAGCAAAGCCCGAAGGGATGATCCCTTCGGGCTTTGCGATCAAAATCAGCGTGATGAGGAAGATCAGGCGTGCTTGGCCTTCTTCTGGACGGACTTTTTTTGAAAAAGTTTGAAATTCCTCTATGCAAAATGGGAGAAGTATATTAAAATAGAACAAACTTGAATTTCTGCGCTTCGGCGCCGGGAGGGAAAGAAAATCATGGAGAAACCTATGTACAAGCGCGTTCTGTTGAAGATCAGCGGCGAGGCTCTGGCCGGTGCGCCGGGCCGCGGCCACGACTTCGACTTTATTCATCAGGTCTGCGATGCCATCAAGGCCTGCGCCCAGCAGGGCGTGGAGGTCGGACTGGTGGTGGGCGGCGGCAACATCTGGCGCGGTCTGAAGGACGGCGGCGACAAGATGGAGCGCAGCCGCGCCGACCAGATGGGGATGCTGGCCACCGTGATCAACAGCCTGGCCGTCCAGGACGTTCTGGAGCAGAAGGGCCAGTCGGCCAAGGTGCTCACGTCCTTTGAGATGGGCCCTGTGGCCCAGCGGTATACCCACGCCGAGGCAGACCGGCTCCTGAAGGAGGGGCAGGTGGTCATCTTTGCCGGGGGCAGCGGCAACCCGTACTTCTCCACCGACACCGCAGCGGTGCTGCGGGCTGCGGAGATCGGGGCCGACATGATCCTGCTGGCCAAGAACATCGACGGGGTCTACAGCGCAGATCCCAAGAAAGACCCCAGCGCGGTGAAGTACGACCGCATCAGCTACGCCAAGGTCCTGGCAGAGGGTCTGCAGGTCATGGACCTGCCTGCCACTGCCCTGGCCATGGAAAACCACATCCCTGTTATGATCTTTGCCCTGGCTGACCCGGAGAACATCCTGCGGGCCGTTCGCGGCGAGAGCATCGGAAGCATCGTTGAGGAGGAAAAATAATATGTCTGATATCATCCAGGAATATGCAGCAAAAATGGAAAAGACCGTCTCTGTCGTGATGGGCGATTTCGCCAGCGTCCGGGCCGGCCGCGCCAACGCCGGCGTGCTGGACCGTCTGGCCGTGGAATACTACGGCACCGAGACCCCCATCAACCAGGTGGCCAGCATCTCCACCCCCGACCCCCGCACCCTGGTCATCCAGCCCTGGGACGCCACCCTGCTGAAGGCCATCGAGAAGGCCATCATGGTCTCTGACCTGGGCATCAACCCCCAGAACGACGGCAAGGTCGTCCGCCTGGCCTTCCCCCAGCTGACGGAGGAGCGCCGTAAGGAACTGACCAAGCAGGTGAAGAAGTACAGCGAGAACGGCAAGGTGGCCATCCGCAACATCCGCCGGGATGCCATGGACAAGCTGAAGGCTCAGGAGAAGAAGTCCGAGATCACCGAGGACGACCTGAAGGAATACGAGAAGGAGCTTCAGAAGGTCACGGACAAGCACATCAAGGAGATCGACGACCTGACCGCCAAGAAGGAAGCCGAACTCATGGCAGTGTGATCGACGGATCATGGCACTGTTTTCGACCAAAAAACAGGCGGGAGAGCTGGACCTCTCCCGCCTGCCCAAGCATATCGGGAT
>CAYNZG010000082.1:0-6365 GCA_964401525.1 uncultured Ruminiclostridium sp. | reverse complement strand
TGATCGCTCTGGGCTATCGTGCTGACCACGAGAACTTCCTGGGCAACGCTTGGGAGATCAACGTCAATGTCAAGGCTTCCGCTAAGGGCCTGTACGAGGACCTGGAGTCCATGGACGCTTCCGCTGCTCTGACCCGCGACAACGCTGCTCAGATGGTCTGGAATGCACTCCAGGCTAAGGAAGTTGTCTATGAGTACACCCTGGTTTCCGAGAACGGCCAGCTGGTCTCTAAGGTCACCGTGAAGGACGACAAGAACAACGAAAGCCTGATGGCTGATAAGTATGGTGCAGAGACTTCTGATGCTGCAACCCTGACCAAGGTCACCAAGGACGAGAACAAGGACACCTACAACCTGTTCTTTGAGTTTGGGCAGGATGCTTCCTACACCAAGGTCGACACTGACTACTCTGACCTGATTGGCCAGGAAGTCAAGGTCGTTTCCAAGGATACTGATGACGTGCTGGGTGTCTTCGCTGATGACGACTGCTCCGTGGTCGCAGAGGGCATCGTTGGCCAGCTGAAGGCTACCAGCGACAGCAAGGAAGTCAAGCTGGACGGCACCGTCTATGATCTGGACCAGGACCTGACCGCTACCACTGTTTATCGTACTGACGGCGTGGAGGCTAAGGGCGCTCTGAAGGCTCAGATGTCTCAGAATCAGGCTGCATGGACTGTTAAGCTGATCGACAACGACGGCGACGGCGACGTGAACGTTGCTGTTCTGACCAAGGTCTCTGTGGAGAAGGTCACCTATGTGAACGCTACCGGCATCCGTGTTGGTTCCGCTTCCTATGATTTCGACGACCACAACATCTATGACGGCGTTGCTAAGGACGACTGGGCTGTGATCGTTGACAAGGATTACACCGCTAACGGCGAAGCTGTTATCACCAAGGCTGACGTGGTTTCCGGCGAGGTCTCCTCTGTCAAGACCGAGGCTGACAAGACTACCGAAGTCCGCATCGACGGCACCTGGTACAAGGCAGCTATCAACGACAACACCAAGATCAAGGATAAGGTCGACCTGGTTGTCTATGGCGGCATGTACTTCGATGCTTCCACCATGACCACTAGCCTGGACATCGCTGTTGTCACCGGCGTGGGCGACTACAGCAAGATGGACAAGACCACCGACATCAAGCTGATGTTCGCTGACGGTAAGGAAGAAGTCGTTCCCGTTGAGAAGTGGGGCACCGCAACCGGCGCTACCGTTTCTGCTAACGGCTGGACCGGCGCTCTGGTTACCTATGACATCGACGACGGCGACTACACTCTGACCACCGTTCAGAATGCTACCGCTGTTGATTCCACCGACTACACTGGCGTTGTTGCCAATGCAGTTGCTGACGACGGCTATGTCAAGAAGATCTCCGCTGTTAAGTTTGCAAGCGGCGAGTATGACATCGCTGACAACGCTATGATTGTCTTCTATGACGTTGACGACGATGAGTACACCTACATGACCGGCGCTGACCTGCTGAAGAAGAACGACATCTCCTTCACCGCTGGCGCAAAGATCATGGCAGCTGTTGATGGCAACGAGATCGCTGCTCTGTATGCAGTGACCGGCACCAGCATCAGCACCGGCGACGAGCTGTACGGCTACATCACCGCAGTTGGTACGCAGCTGAACGCAGACGGCGACACCAAGCTGTACATCGACGTGATCGTGAACGGCGAGAAGCTGACCGACGTTGAGACCGACAAGAAGTCTGCTGGCACCTTCGCTGAAGGCACTATCATCACCTACACCATGGACGGTGACGTGATGAACATCACTGCTGAGCCCGATGTTAAGTACATCGACGCTATCGACGAGTCCAATGCTACCCGCGTGCTGTTCCACAACGCTGGCCGTGTGACCCTGGCTGACGATGTGACCATCATCGCTATCGACAGCGGCGACAAGGACGATGTCCTGTATGCAGGCAGCGATCTGGTGGAAGCTAACGCTAAGACCTTCAATCCCACCACTGGCGAGGCTGCTACTTGGTATAACAATGCCCTGTATGGCCTGAATAGCGACGGCGAGATCGAGATCATCTTCGTTGAGATCGACGCTGAGAGCGAGTTCTAATCACTTTGAATCCCTGATTCAACACAAGTTGTAAGTCTCTTACGACAAAACACCCCTCGGGCGGAAGCCCGAGGGGTGTTTGTGGTACAGGTGGAAGAGGATCAGAAAGGTCGAGGGCCGCACAGCCCAAAGCCACCCTCACAAGGAAGACAGGAAAAAAGGAAGACAAAGGAGGCGTTCTCCATGACAAACACCGATCCATATAACCTCCGGGTGACCCTCTTCGGCACCGTGACCCTGGAAAACCACCGGGGCCGGGTGGCGGAACCCGCCGGGCGGCTGGGGCAGCCCTGGCTCCTGCTGGAGTACCTGCTGGTGCACCGGCATCGCCCGGTGACCCGGGAGGAGGTGTCCGCCCTCTGGGCGGCGGGGGAGAATGCCTCCCGGGTGCGGCTGAACCGCCTGCGGGAGGCTCTGGCCCCCCTGGGCCTGGACGGCAAAAGCGGCCTGGTCCAGTGGACTGGTACCGGCTATCGGCTGAACCCCCGCTACCACTTAGAGGTGGACGAGGACCGCTTGATCGCCTTGGCGGACCGGGTGGGACCGGATCCCACCGCAAATACCGCCCTTCGGGCCGAGGCCAAGACCCTGCTCACCGGGCCGTATTTGGGGCGCAGCCAGGCCGCCCTCTGGGTGGCCCCGGCCAGGGCGCGGGTGGAACAGGCGGCGGAACGGCTGGGGCTTGCCCTGCCCGCCCCGACCCAGCCGAAGGAGCACGAGATCCTGCGGAAGCTGGTGATCCAGGACGGGCGGGTGCACACCCTTTCCGCCCGCAGCGGCCAGCGGCCCCTGGCCTATGTCCACCAAGAAAACCCCGCCTGGACGGCTTGCTTCCAGGCGGAGGGGCTGTCGGGCCTGCTGACCGCTGTGGCCCGTTCCATCCACCGGGGGGAGCTGCGCACCCGGGCAGACTCCAAGCTCACCCGGGCCATCCGCACCGCCCTGCACACCCTGGGGGTGGAGGAATTCTTAGCCCTGGATGAGGAGACCGCCGTCCGGCGGCTGGTGGCCCTGACCCAAGACCTCTTAGCATGAAAACAGCGTCCTGCCAAAAAGCAGGACGCTGTTTTTGTGTCTATGGAAGGTCAGTCCACCATCTGGAACAGGATGCCCGCGATCCCGGCGATGGCGATGAAGGTCACCGATGGGATCTTATCCAGCTTGGGTAGGTTCATGGCCACCAGCAGGATGGCGAACAGGACGATGGAGGGCCAGTGGAGGGTGAGGCCGCTGTCCCAGGTGAACAGGGACACAGCGCAGACGGAAAAGGCCGCCGCCGCGATGAGGCCCACCGAGGCCGGGCGAAGGATGTGGAAGACATTCTGCACCCGGGCGCTCTTCCACACGGTCATGAGGATCTTGGACACCAGCAGGATGATGATGACCGCAGGGGTCACCAGCCCCAAGGGGGCGATAATGCTGCCGGGGACCCCGGCGGTGGCGTAGCCCACATAGGTGGCCATGTTCACGCCGATGGGGCCGGGGGTGGCCTCGGAGATGGCGATCATGTTGGCCAGGTCCGCGGTGGTGAACCAGCCCGTGCGGGCGGAGAGGTCAAAGAGGAAGGGGACCGTGGCCATGCCGCCCCCCATGGACAGGGAGCCGACCACGAAGAATTCCCAATACAGGCGAAGCAGGGTGATCATGACCGCGCCTCCTTTCGGATGGCAGAGTAGACCAGGCCCACCACCGCCGCACCCAGGACCAGGAAGGCGGGGGAGATGCCCACGAAGGCGGCCAGGGCAAAGACCACCAGGAAGACCAGAAACGTGGGCAGGTCCAACACGGCCTTTTTATAGAGCTTGATGGTGCTGCTGATGATGAGGGCGCAGACGCAGGCCCGGATGCCCGTCAGGGCGTGCTGGACAATGGGGTTCTCTGCATAGGTCCAGAAGAAGGCCGAGATCACCAGCACGATGAGAATGGGGGGCATCAGCAGCCCCGCTGTGGCGGCCAGGGCCCCGGAGACGCCCCGGGTGCGGTAGCCGCAGAAGGTGGCGGTGTTCACCGAGATCACGCCGGGGGTGCACTGGGCGATGGCGTGGAGGTCCAGCAGCTCCTCGTCGGTGAGCCAGCCCTTTTTGCGCACCAGCTCCTGCTGGAAGAAGGGGAGCATGGCGTAGCCGCCGCCGAAGCAGCTGGCGCTGATGCGGGCGAAGGTCCAGAACAGTTCGCGTTTCCTTGCCATGGCCATCAGGAGCACAGGTCCAGGATGACCTGGGCGTAGATCTTGGCGGCGGTGAGCAGCGCGTCCACGCTGGCGCGCTCGTCGGGGCCGTGGAGGTTGGAGACGAAGCCGGGCATGCTGGCCCCGAAGGCTACGCCGCCGGGGATGCCGTGGACGTAGGTGCCGCCGCCGATGGCCATGCAGTAGCTCTTTTGGCCGGTGTACTGCTCGTAGCACTTGCCCAGGACCTGCAGGAAGGGGTCCTCGGCGGGGACATGGTGGGGCGGGTCGATCTCGCCGGTGGTGGTGAAGCCAGCCCTGGCCAGGGCGGCCTCTGCCGGAAGGCGGACGGTGTCGTCGGTGCCGCACAGGGGCGTGCGGCTGTCAAAACGGCCCTCCAGGCCGGTGTCGGTGAGGGTCAGGCGGGTGAAGGCCAAGGTCAGGGGGCCGGAGAGGGCATCCTCCTGGGCCAGGCCCAGGCCCCGACCGGCGAAGTCCCCGTGGGGGAAGAAGTCCGCCAGGCTGCGGACAGCCCGGGTGGAGGGGCAGTCTGCCAGGGGCAGGGCTGCCAGCAGAGCCACCAGCGCGGTCTGGGCGTTGTGGCCCTCCTCCGGGGTGGAGGCGTGGGCACCCACACCGCTGCACAGGATGTGGACCCCGTCGGGCTGCTCGGTCAGGGTGAAGGTGATCTCCGGCTCCAGGCCGAGCTTTTCGGCGGCGGCCCGGATGTCCTCGGGGGCCAGCCCGGCCACGGTGGCCTGGGCGGAGGGGGGGACCATGTTCAGCCGGGGGCCGCCGGTGCAGGCGGTCACCCGGGGCAGGGCGGTCCCGGCCTCCCAGGCGGCGGTGAAGGTGGGCTGGTAGTGGCCCTTTTCGATGTTGATGATGGGGAAGTCCGCGTCGGGGGAGATGGTGTGGGGAGCGTAGGGATGGCGGTCGTAGTACCAGTGGATGTCCCGGAAGCCGGTCTCTTCGTCGGTGCCCAGGATCAGGCGGACGTTTTTCTTCAGGGGCAGACCCAGGTCCTTCACGGCCTTCATGGCCAGCAGGGCGGCCACCATGGGGCCCTTGTCGTCGTCTACGCCCCGGCCGTAGAGGATGCCGTCCACCAGCTTGGGCTGGAAGGCGGAGGTGACGGTCCAGCCCTCTCCGGCATCTACCACGTCTAAGTGGCCCAGGATGTGCAGGGCGGTCTCTTCCCGGTTCAGGTCGATGACCCCCACATAGCCCTCTAAGTTCTCACCGGGCAGGCCCAGCTCCCGGGAGATGGTCAGCATCTCCTCTAAGGCGGCGGCAGGGCCGGGGCCGAAGGGCTGGCCGGGGGCGGGGTCGCCCAGGGTGCTCTCAATGCGGACCAGGCGGGAGATCGACTCCACCAGGAGCGGTTCCTTGTCCGCGAAATAGGTTTCCAGTAAGCTCTGCATCCGTTAGTCCTCCTTTGGGTCGGCGCTATCTTTGGGTTTGCCGTTGACTTCGTCCAGATACTTATAGATGGTATACCGGGAGACCCCCAGGTGGGTGGCCACATAGGGGACGGCCCGACGGTAAGAGAAGGCATCCATCTCCTTCAGGTGCTCGATGACCCGCAGCCGGTCGGCCTTGTTCATGTCCCGGGTGGGCTTGCCCACCCGCAGGACGGCGGTGTCG
Source organism: uncultured Ruminiclostridium sp. (assembly GCA_964401525.1). Classification (GTDB taxonomy): domain Bacteria; phylum Bacillota; class Clostridia; order Oscillospirales; family Oscillospiraceae; genus Evtepia. Next base: position 473 of record CAYNZG010000082.1, on the reverse strand, counting down.
AACAGATCCCCGATGCCGGTGTCCCGGGGGGTGTACACCGCGCTGTGGAAGTCGATCTCGGTGTGCATCAGGTCCAGCAGGACCCGGTTCACATAGGTCAGGGGAGTAAAATCATAGTTTATCCCGAAGCCGTAATGGTAATCCTCCCCCTTGATGGAAAAGGTGGAGCTTTTGGTCTGCTGCCCGCTGGGGGTCACGGCCAACAGGTTCACCACGTCGGTGTCCAGGTGGAGGTCCTGCTCCACGCCGGTGACGTCCCGGGTGGAGCCAACGGAACGGCCGGACACATGGCCGTTGTAGATGGCCAGGACGGGGTGAAGGGGATCGGCCAGGTCGTTGATCACGGTCTCACAGTTGGAGCCGAACATCTCAGCGATGCCCTTGGCCATTCGGTCCAATGTAGCAAAAGCCTCTTCACGGGTCATAGGGTTCACCTCAAACAAGAAATCAAAATCATAATAAAATGCCCTTCC
>CAYNZG010000081.1:0-6481 GCA_964401525.1 uncultured Ruminiclostridium sp. | reverse complement strand
GCCATGGAGCGCGGCCATGACCTGACCTATGTGTGCTACGACAACGAGGCCTACATGAACACCGGCATCCAGCGTTCCTCGTCCACCCCCCGGTTCGCCAACGCCACCACCTCTCCGGTCGGCTCGGTGGTGCCCGGCAAGCGGCAGAACAAGAAGAACCTGACGGATATCATCGCTGCCCACAATGTGCCCTATGTGGCCCAGACCACCTTTATCGGCAACTTCCGGGACCTGTACACTAAGGCCCGCAAGGCCATCTACACCCCCGGTGCCTCCTTCCTGAACGTGATGGCTCCCTGCCCCCGCGGCTGGGAGTATCCCGCCGAGAAGCTGCCGGAGATCTGCCGCCTGGCGGTGGAGACCTGCGTCTGGCCCCTGTTCGAGGTGGAGAACGGCATCTGGCGGCTGAGCTATGAGCCCAAGAACAAGCTGCCCGTGGAGGAGTACCTGCGGATGCAGGGCCGGTTCCGCCACATGTTCAAGCCCGGCAACGAGTGGATGATCGAGGCCGTGCAGCAGAGCGTGGACGAAAACTGGGAAAAGCTCCTGGCCAAGTGCATGGGCTAAACACAAAATAAATAATGCAAATGCCCCGTCGCCCTCCCTGACCCAGAGGAGGCGACGGGGCCATATTTTTTAGATGCTGAAAAAGAAGGGGCGGTCGTTGATCAGCTCCCGGATCTGGGATTCCCCGTACACGGTGATCCCCTGCCGCTTGAATAGTTCGGCGGTGAGCCCGTCACCTTCCACCAGGGTCCCGGTAAAGGTGCCGTCGTAGATCTGGCCGCTGCCGCAGGAGGGACTTTTCTCCTTCAGCAGCACGGCCTTGCAGCGGTAGAGGGAGGCCAGCCGCAGGACCTCAGCGGTGCCGCGGATGAAGGCATCGGTGACATCCTCGCCATTCTTGTTGACGATCCGGCTGCCCTGGCGTTCCGCCGGAGGCCGGGGCGTAGGCAGGCCGCCCAGGATCTCCGGGCAGACAGGGATGCAGGTGTGCTCCTTCAGGAGCTGTTCCACCTGGGGGATGGGCTTGCTCTGGCCGTCATACCGGCAGCCGACCCCCAGCAGGCAGGCACTGACTAAGATGCGCATGGGCGGTCACTCTCCTTGGCCGAAGGCGGCGGCCCAGTCGGCTTCCTTGAACCCCACCAGGACAGCGTCCTCGGTGATGACCAGCGGACGCTTGACCAGCATCCCGTCCGAGGCCAGCAGGGCGAGCTGCTCCTCCTCCGGCATGGTGGGCAGCTTCTTGGACAGTTCCAGGGAGCGGTAGAGCTGACCGCTGGTGTTGAAGAATTTTTTCAGGGGCAGACCGCTCTGCGCCTGCCAGGCCTTCAACTCCTCCAGGGAGGGGTTCTCCTCCTTGATGTCGCGGAAGGTATAGGGGACCTGGTGTTCGTCCAGCCACTTCTTGGCCTTCTTGCAGGTGGAGCAGCGGGGATAGCATAAAAACAACATGGATAGGACCTCCTGTGGTCATGATCTGCTTTTATGATAAAGGAGCGGCGGGAGAATTGCAATTGAAAAGCGAGCGGATCCATGATAAAATCATAAAATCAAGCAGAACGCAGGAAGGGAGGACCTTTATGAAGAAAAAATGTCTGGCGCTGGTCTGCGCTGTGGCCCTGTCCATCGGGCTGTTCGTGATCCCGGCCGGGGCCTCCGGCGGGCTGTTTTTCCTGTCCCTCAACGACACCCTGCCCGCCCAGTCTGCAGAAATCACCCCCATTCAGTACAGCGGCTGGGTCTATGTGCCGGTGACGGTGTTCAGCAGCCGGGTCACGGGCATCAACTTCGGCATCTATTACGGCTTCACGGAAAACAACGAGAGCCTTATTTTCTATAACCTCTCCGGCAAGACCATGACCTTCGACTTGGTCAGCGGCACTGCCACGGCTACGGGGGGCGATCCGCCGGTGCCGGGCAAGGTGGTCAGGCAGAACGGGATCTACTACGTCCCGGCCTATGCCATCTGCCGGTATTTCGGCCTGAGCTACTCCTTCTACAGCACGGACTACGGGCCGCTCCTGCGCATCAAGGACAGCTCCGCCGTCCTCAGCGACTCCCTGTTCATCAGCTCGGCCACCTCCATGATGCGCAGCCGCTATAACAGCTACTATGGGCAGAGCGGGAACAGCGGGACCGCCACCACGCCCACCACCCCGGCTGCGCCGGTGGTGCCGGAGGTGGAAAAGCCCCAGGTCACGGAAAAGACCCCGCCCCAGTTTTCCCTGTATGTGGGCCTGCGGGCCTCCCAGGGGGCGGAGATCACCGCCGCGCTCAACGCCCTGTCCGCTGCCCGGGCGACGGCCATCGTCTTTTTCCCGGCGGATACCCTGGCCGCCTCGGCGGACCAGATCCGGCAGGCCGCCGGACGGGGCCACCATGTGGGCCTGATCCCCGTGGGCGAGACGGCGGAGGAACAGCTCCAAAGCGTGAAAAAGGGGGCGGAGGTCCTCTCCCGCATTCTCCATCAGGAGACCTGGTTCGTGCTCTCCGGCGAGAAGACCCTCGCAGACGCGGGCTATCTTTGCTGGTCGCCGGGGCTGACGGCAGCTGACGCAGATGCCACCCGGCTCTATGAGCACATCGTGGGCCACTGCGAGGGGAAGAAGAACACCCGGGTCCTGCTGGACAGCCGGACCTCAGGGCCGGTGCTCACCGGTGTCCTGACCCAATTGGCCCAGGACGGCGACACCTTCCTGGCCCCCAGAGAAACCAAGTACTGAAGCACCTGAAAGTGAGGACATACTATGAAACGGATTCTGCTCTCCCTGCTCCTGGTCCTGCCGCTGCTGGCCGCTGCCCCGGCTCCCGCGTCGGCCGCGGGGAAGGATGTTTTTGAGATCTATACGGTGAGCGACCTGCTGGAGTTTGCCGATGCCATCTCCCATACCGCCGGAAACTATCAGGCCGGGCGGCAGTCCGCCATCCTGATGCGGGACCTGGACCTGTCCGGCGTGGAGTGGGCCTGTCTCAACGGCGCGGAGATGATCGACGGCCGGGTGGTCTGGGGCTACAACGGCACCTTCGACGGCAACGGCCATACCATCTCCAACCTCAACGGTCTTTTCTCCGGCACATTGGGGGAGGACGGCGTGATTCGGGACCTGACCTTGAAAAACGTGACCCTGGAGATGACGGACGGCTATGCCATCTATGCGGGCGGCCTGGTCAATCACTGCTATGGCACCGTGGAAAATTGCCATGTTTCCGGCGACCTGATCGCCAGGAATGTGATGAACGTGGGCGGCATCACCGGCTGCGTGGACTATGACGCTTCCGTGACCAACTGCACCTCCGACATGACGATCACGCTGCAGGTTTCCCAGACGGGCGTGGATAGCTTTGGCTACATCGTGGTGGGCGGCATCGCCGGCATGAACAACGGCCTGGTGGATGGCTGCTTCAACGACGGCGATATCTCCGTCACTGGGCTGAACTGCGGCTGCGGCTCCACCATCGGCGGCGTCGTGGGCCTGGATGGCTTTGGCAGCGACGGGCTGCGCAACAGCGGCAATACCGGGGACATCGCCATCGACCTGCGGGTGCCCAATGATCAGAGCTCTGCCGATGTGCAGGTGGGCGGCATTGCCGGTCAGGCACAGATCTCCGGCAATGTGCGTAACTGCTTCACCACCGGATCCATCACCGGCAGCGTTCGGGGAGAGTCCGTCCTCTGCGGTACCATCGGCAGCTACCTGCCCGGGACATATTACCGGGAGTACTATGAGAACTGCTGGTCCACCGGTGCAGCTTCTATGACCTCGGATGTCAGCGGGACGGCCACGGCCCAGTATTTTCGGACGGATGCCAGCAGCACCCTTTATTACCTGAACGAGGCTGCTGCCGTCGGCGGACGCTCTGGGCAGTATATCCCCCAAGGCGCACTGCTGAACGGTGACCTGGTGGATACCCTGAACCGGAATCTGGCCCAGCTCAAGGACCCGACTCTGCGGATGTGGGAGCAGGGGAGAAGCGGTCCTACCCTCAGCGACAAGACCTGGGACGCGACCTTCCAGCCTGTGGAGAAGGTCGGGTTCGTGGACCTGAAAGCCGGGGCTTACTATGAGGCCGCCGTCAACTGGGCGGTGAAAAACCAGATCACCTCCGGTCTGGATGCCACCCATTTTGGACCAGAAGCCCTCTGCACCCGGGCTCAGGTGGGGACCTTCCTGTGGCGCGCCAACGGCTCCCCGGAGCCTGTGGAGCAGGGGAACCGGTTCCTGGATGTCAGCACCGGAGACTATTTCCTGAAGCCTGTGCTGTGGGCGGTGGAGGAGAATATCACCACCGGGGTGAGCGAGCGGTACTTCGGCCCCAACAGGCCCTGCACCCGTGCCCAGGTGGTCACCTTCCTCTGGCGCGCCGCCGGAGAGCCGACTCCCGTTGCCTCTGCAAACCCCTTCTCTGACGTGAAGCCCACGGATTACTATGCTCAGGCTGTCCTCTGGGCGGTGGAACAGAACATCACCAACGGCGTGGATGCTGCCCATTTTGCCCCCGATGCCTCCTGCACCAGAGGGCAGATCGTGGCTTTCCTCTACAGAGCCATGGGAGGATGATCTCAGACAGAAAAGGACCTGCTCTTTGGAGCAGGTCCTTTTGCTTGCGCAAGAGAGCAGCCGCGGACGCAGAAACTTTGGGTGCTTTGCACAAAAATCCGAGTTTTCCATTTTTTTTGCAAAAAGGGGTTGCAATCCTGCTTTCCTGTGGTATTATATTAGTACTTTACTACGATAGAGCGTTAAAAGCTCAAGGAATCATCTTGTGATAGGAGAGATATATCATGAAAAAGAAGTATCTTGCACTGTTTCTGGCAGCTGCCATGAGCTGCTCCCTGCTGGCCGGCTGTGGCGGCGGCGATGCAAGTGACACTGGTGACGCAGGCGATGCAGGGGAAGAGTCCCTGGTCTACGCCGTGGAAGCCGGTTCCGCCGGTGAGGCTGTGGCCAGCGAGAACGGCTGGGAGGTCAACGCTGTGGCATCCCAGGGCGATGCTCTGATGGAAGTGGCCTCCGGCACCTCCGATGCCGCCATCATCGACCTGCTGATGGCCGACGCCATGATCGGCGAAGGCACCAACTATCCTGACCTGCAGGTCAGCGGCGAAGGCCTGACCACCGAAGAATACGGCGCAGGCTGCCGTCAGGAATCCGACCTGACTGACTACATCAACTGGGTCCTGTCCGTTGCTTATGCTGACGGCACCATGCAGTCCATCGCTGACACCTACAAGGTGGGCGCTGCCCTGCTGGAGCAGCCTGAGGTCGCTGAGCCCGAGATCGCCGCTGACGGCGACGTGGCTTACATCCAGGACAAGGGCACTCTGATCGTCGGCATCACCAACTTCGCTCCCATGGACTACAAGGAAGAGGGCAGCGACGAGTGGATCGGCTTCGACGCTGACATGGCCAAGCTGGTGGCTGAGAAGCTGGGCGTGGAGATCCAGTTCGTGGAGATCGACTGGGACAACAAGATCATGGAGCTGGATTCCAAGAACATCGACGTGGTCTGGAACGGCATGACCCTCACCGCTGAGGTGACTTCCTCCATGAACTGCACCAACGCTTACTGCAACAACGCACAGGTCGTCGTGACCGCTGGCTGATCTGGTCCCCCCATTTCATCCCAATGGAATAACCACCAAAGGCAGAGGGCTTTCCGGCCCTCTGCCTTTGGGCGGCTTTTAGAAAAATGAAGGAGTTTTTATCCCATGTTTTGGAACGTAACGCAAACCCTCCTGACCGGTCTGGGAAGCACGGTGGAGATCTTCTTCCTCACGCTGCTTTTCGCCCTGCCCCTGGGCCTGCTCATCGCTTTTGGCACCATGGCCAAGTTCACCCCCCTGCGCTGGCTGTGCAACACCCTGGTCTGGATCGTCCGCGGCACCCCTCTGATGCTTCAGCTCATCGGCTTCTTTTACATCCCCGGTATCCTGGGCTATCACATCTGGCCCAGCGGTGACGCAGGCCGTATGACCGCCACCGTGACCGCCTTTGCCATCAACTACGCCTGCTACTTCTCCGTGATCTACCGCGGCGGCATCCAGAGCGTCCCCGTGGGCCAGCGGGAGGCCGGTCAGGTCCTGGGCATGACAAAGACCCAGATCTTCTTCAAGATCACCCTGCTGCAGATGATCAAGCGCATCCTGCCCCCCATGTCCAATGAGATCATCACCCTGGTCAAGGACACCTCCCTGGCCCGTATCATCGCCGTGTACGAGTTGACCTTCACCGGTTACTCCTTCATGAAGTCCAGCGGCCTGGTCTGGCCCCTGTTCTACACCGGCGTGTTCTACCTGCTCTTCGTGGGCATCCTGACCATCTTCTTCAACTTCCTGGAGCGCAAGCTCGACTACTTCCGATAAGGAGGCGATCCCATGGCGATCTTAGACGTAAAGCATATTGAAAAGCACTTCGGGTCCACCCGTGTTTTGGAGGATATCAGCTTCTCCCTGGAGGAGGGCGAGGTCCTGGCC
>CAYNZG010000080.1:0-6621 GCA_964401525.1 uncultured Ruminiclostridium sp. | reverse complement strand
GCGCTGTTCTGTCCGGCAAGGGCCACTAATTCTGTTCTTACCTGCAACTTTTTGCAGCAAGCAGAAATTGCCTAACGACGAAAAGAGGTCACCCATTTGGGTGACCTCTTTTTTTCATGCCCGCTGATGGGAAAATGAACTTGCCAAGGGGGATGGCATTGATTATAATGAGGGGAACGATCATACAGAGATGAAAGACTGAGGAATACGCATGATTTACGCTGAACATCTTTCCTTCGGGTTTCCCGACAAGGATCTATACAACGACATCGCCTTCTCCCTGGAGGCCGGGCAGCACTGCGCCCTGATTGGCAGCAACGGCACCGGCAAGACCACCCTGGTGGACCTGATCCGCCGCCCGGAGAATTACCTCTTCGACGGCAAGCTCACCCGGGAGGGCGTGGGGCGCATCGGCTATGTGAGCCAGTTCGCCAGCCGGGAGAAGGCCCAGGCCGTCACGGTCTATGACTACCTGAGCGAGGATTTCCTGCGTTTGCAGGCGGAGACCGCCGCCGTCTGCGAGGAGCTGGAGACCGCCGAAGACCTGGAGCCGGTGCTGGAGCGCTACCAGCAGCTCCTGGACGAGAGCGAGTCCATGGACGCAGACAACTACGAGCGCAACATCCAGCGGCAGCTCCGCCTGGCGGAGTTAGAGAGCAAGACCGACCTGGCCCTCTCCAAGCTCAGTGGCGGCGAGTACAAGCTGATCCAGGTCATCCGCCAGATGCTCCGCCGCCCGGGCCTGCTCATCATGGACGAGCCGGATGTCTTTTTGGACTTCGACAACCTGAACGGCCTGCGGGACCTCATCAACGCCTATGAGGGGACCCTGCTGGTGGTGACCCACAGCCGCTTCCTCCTGGCCCACTGCTTTGACCGCATCTGGCACCTGGAGAATGCCGACCTGCAGGAGTTTGACGGCAGCTTCCTGGCCTATCAATATTCCCTGCTCCAGGGCAAGATCGAGCTGCAGGAGGCCGCAGAGGCCAACGATGCGGAGATCCGGCGGACCGAGGAGATGGTGGTCCGCCTGCGGAAGGAGGCCACCCTGGTGGCCGACCCGGTGAAGGGTCGCGCCCTGAAGGCCAAGGTCTCCTACCTGGGCCGCCTGGAGGCGAAAAATCTCAAGGCCCCCTTCGTGGAGCTGCGCCGCCCCAACATCGTCCTGCCGGAGGTCCCGGAGGACGGGGACGACAGCGTCCTGCTGGAGGTGACCGATTACCGTCTGGCCTTTGACGAGACCCTGCTGGAGCAGGTGAGCTTCTCCGTCCGCGCTCACCAGAAGGTGGCTATCGTGGGGGCCAACGGCACCGGCAAGACCTCCCTCCTGCGGGACCTTTGGGCGGGGAAGGCCCAGGGCATCCGGTACAGCGACCGGGTCAAGGTGGGCTTTTTCTCCCAGTTACAGGAGGAGACCCTCTGCGAGGAGAAGACCATCTACCAGACCTTCTACGACCTGGGCTTTGAGACCCCGGCAGCGGTGGAGGCCTATTTAGAGGGGTACTGCTTCGCCTCCGACAGCCTGGACTGCCCCATCCGCCAGCTTTCCGGCGGGGAGAAGAATCTTTTGCAGCTGGCCGCGTTAGGGGCAGGGGAGGCGGACCTCCTCCTGCTGGATGAGCCCTCCAGCCACCTGGACACCTATGCCCAGATGGCTTTGGAGACCGCTCTGGCCAACTACCGCGGTGCTGTGCTCATGGTCTCCCACGATTTTTACAGCATCGCCAACTGTGCCGATGCCATTCTCTATGTGGAGAACGGCACCCTGCGGCCCATGAGCCCCCGTGCCTTCCGCAAGATGATCTATAAGAACCATTTCAGCCTGGCCTATCTGGAGCTGGAAGCCAAGAAAAAGAGCCTGGAGACCAAGATCGCCCTCTGCCTGGAGGCAGGGGACACCGAGACGGCCAAGGTCCTCTGCGAGGAGCTGGGCACCATCGTGGACCAGATGTGACTTTATCGCCGCCGTCTGCGACTGCTGGAGGGAAGGCCCAGAGCCTGCCGGTATTTTGCCGTTGTGCGCCGGGCCAGGGCGATGCCCTCGGCCTGCAGCTGGTCCGTGAGGGACTGGTCGCTGCGGGGGTGGGCCGGGTCCTCCTCCCAGATGAGCTGGGCGATGCGGGCCTTGATGGCCTGTTCCGACCAGTCCCCGCCGGTCTTTCGGGAGAAAAAATAGGCGGTGGGGAACAGGCCCTGGCGGCATTGGATATACTTGTGCTGCAAGGTCCGGGTGACGGTGGAGGGATGGACCTCTAACCGGGCGGCCAGGTCCCGCCGCAGGAGCGGGCCGGGGGTCGCCTGCCGACCCAGGAAAAAGTCCTCCTGGGCGGTGACCAGGGCGGTCAGGCAGCTCTCTAAGGTGGACTGCCGCCGCCGGACGCATTGGAGGACCCACTGGGCCTGTTGTATTTTTTGACGGAGGTACGCGGCGGTATCGGCCTCGGCCTCGGTCCGCACCAGACGTTGGCAATCCCGGCTGAGGGAGAACCGGGGCAGGTCCCATTGGTTCACAAAGACCTGCAGCACACCGTCCACCTCAGCCACCCAGGCATCGGGGCGGATGTACTGGGCAGGTTCATCGAGGGCCAAGTTCCCGACGGGGTCCGGGTCCAGGGACCGAATGGTCTCTACCGCTGCTTCCACGGCCTCCTCCGAGACCTGTAACTGCTGGGCCAGGGAGCGGATGGCCCCATGAGCCAAAGCCTCCAAATGGTCGCAGAGCCGGATGGCCAGGCTGTGCTCCCCGGGCAGCCGCCGGAGCTGCAGCACCAGGCACTCGGCCAGACTGCGGGCCGCGATGCCCGGCGGGTCCAGGGCTTGCAAGGTCACCAGGGCCTGATCGATCAGGCCTGTCGGGACTCCGGCCCGGGCCAGACCGTCTAAGTCCTCCTGCTCCAAACGACCCTTGGGGCCTAGACTGTTTGCCAGGTAGCGGCACAGGGCCAACAGGGGCGGGTCCAGGGAGAGCCGGTCCAGCTGATCCCGCAGCAGGACTTCTAAGGAGTCGCTGGTGTCGGCGGCGCGCCCTGCGTCAGCCGGAAGCTCTCCTGACCAGGCGGCAGAAGGTGTGTCCGCCAACCAAGGGACCCGGCTGGAGAATTCCTCCCAGGAGGGACCTGGGCTCTCGTCATATTCCATGGCGGGGTTTTCCAGGGCCAGGTCCTTTAAATAGTCCGACAGTGCCTGGGTGTTCATTTGCAGGATGTGCATGGATTGCAGCAGGGTGGGGGAGAGCTTCAGGGTCTGGGCCAGGGAGAGAAGCTGATCGAGGGACATGGGATCACCGCCTTTTTATGCGATCTATCTTTTTCAACTTCCCCGCGGAGCATCTCTTGCCTTCCCGCGCGCCCAGAAGGAAGTTTTTTGACAGGCTCAGTATACCACGGGAGGTGGTCCTCATCAAACGAAATCGCGTCTATCTGCCGGACCGCCCGGAGTTTCCCTTTGGGACCGGGTTAGATGCCCTGCAGCGTCTCATGTCTATTTTAGAGAGCTCCTTTGACGGGATCTTCATCACAGACCAGCACGCGGTCCCCCTCTGGTGCAACCAGGCCTATGAGGTCATCTCCGGGCTGGATGCCCGCCAGGTCCTGGGGATCCCCCTGGTGGACCTGGTCAAAAGGGGGATCATCTCCAAGTCTGCCACTCTCATGGCTTTAGACCGGGGCCACGCGGTGACCCTGGAGCAGACCTTTACCACAGGAAAGCGGGCGGTGGTCACCAGCACGCCCATCTATGACCAGCAGGATGCCATCTGCATGGTGCTCACCAATGTGCGGGACATTTCGGAGCTCATCACCCTCCAGGAGACCCTGAACACCCAGCGGGCTCTGTCCGCCCGCTATGAGCGGGAGATCGACCTCATCCGGGAGCAGCTGGTGCAGGAGCATCAGATGGTGGCCGAGGACCCGGCCATGCTGAACCTGCTGCGGCTGGTGGGCCGGGCGGCCCAGATGGACACGGTGGTCCTCATCCAGGGGGAGACCGGCTCAGGCAAGGAGCGCGTGGCCTCCTACATCCACCAGCAGTCCTCCCGGGCCAAGAAGAATTTTATCCGGGTCAACTGCGGTGCCATCCCGGAGAGCCTGGCGGAGAGCGAGCTGTTCGGCTATGAGAAGGGTGCGTTCACCGGGGCCAACCGGGAGGGCAAGGCGGGCCTGTTCGAGGTGGCGGACCAGGGGACCATTTTCCTGGATGAGGTGGGTGAGCTGTCCCTGGCCATCCAGACTAAGCTCCTGCGGGTCCTGCAGGAGCATGAGCTGACCCGCGTGGGCGGCAGCAAGCCGGTGAAGGTGGACGTGCGCGTGATCGCCGCCACCCACCGGGACCTGCAGACCTGCGTGGAGGAGGGGAGCTTCCGGGAGGACCTGTTCTACCGGCTCAGTGTCTTCCCGGTGTATGTCCCGCCCCTGCGGGAGCGCAAGCGGGACATCCCCAAGCTGGCCCAGAGCGTCATCGACGAGCTGAACCACAAGTATGGCCGCCGGAAACGCCTGTCCTCTGCTGCCGAGGCGGTGCTGCTACAATACGCCTGGCCGGGAAACGTTCGTGAGCTGCGCAACGTCATGGAGCGGGCCTTCATCATGAGCGACGGCGAGGAGATCGAGGCCGAGGACCTGGCCATCATGGACAACGGCAACCTCCACACGCCCACAACCATCTCGCCCACCTACGGGGTCAGTCCCGTGCCCATCCACCAGCCGGAGCCGGAGGCCTTCGCCCCGGTCCTGCCGGGGGAGGAGGGGCTGCAGGCCCAGGTGGAGCGGTTCGAGGCCGGGCTCATCGCCCAGGCTCTGGCGGAGACCGGCTCCGTGCGCGGGGCGGCCCGCCGTCTGAAAATGGATCCGGCCACCCTGCTGCGGCGCAAGAAGAAATACGAGGCCCGCGGTCTTCTGTGACCATTGTTTCAAAAATGAAACAGCTATCTTCCGACCATGAGACCTGTGGGAAGATGGCTGTTTTGTTTTTGAAACGCGATTCATTTTTGAAACGAAATACAGTGAACGGGAAGGCGGAAATCAGACCGCCTTCCCGTTTTTTTGCGTCGCCGACCGGGAACAAAAGGGGAGGCCCCGGCGAAAAACGGGGATGATCGGCGTGTTTTTTGAGAAATTGCAAGAAAAAAGAAGAAAATTTTCGGGAAATGCGCGAGAAATGGCATAGTTGGCACGATGATTGCTTGTATAGTTAGGCGAAAGCAAAAAACGCTGACAACAGCATCACCCATCCAAGTTTCAGAATGAAAGGAAGACGATTATGGCATTGATGACTGGTAAGGAATATATCGAGAGCCTGCGCAAGATGAACATGCAGGTCTATATGTTCGGCAAGAAGATCGAAAACCCTGTGGATGACCCCATCCTCCGCCCCTCTGTGAACTCCGTCCGCATGACCTACGACCTGGCCACCGGCAGCAACCCAGAGTATGTGTCCCTGATGACCGCCGTGTCCAACCTCACCGGGGAGCGGGTCAACCGTTTCACCCACATCCATCAGTCCACAGAGGATCTGGTGAACAAGGTGAAGATGCAGCGCCTGCTGGGCCAGCTCACCGCCGCCTGCTTCCAGCGCTGCGTAGGCATGGATGCCTTCAACGCGGTCTACTCCACCACCTATGAGATCGACCAGAAGCACGGCACCCAGTACCACGAAAACTTCCGCGCCTTTGCCGCCATGTGTCAGGAGAAGGACTACACCGTGGACGGTGCCATGACCGACCCCAAGGGCGACCGCAGCCTGCCCCCTCACAAGCAGGCTGACCCCGATATGTTCCTGCGGGTGGTGGAGCGTCGGCCGGACGGCATCGTTGTTCGAGGTGCTAAGGCCCATCAAACTGGAATGTGCAACTCCCACCATGTTCTGGTCATGCCCACCCAGGCTATGGGGCCTGATGACAAGGACTACGCCGTCTCCTTCTCCTGCCCCTGCGACGCAGAGGGTCTGTTCATGATCGTGGGCCGTCAGAGCTGCGACACCAGAAAGCTGGAGGGCACCGACATCGACGTGGGCAACGCCCAGTTCGGTGGCGTGGAATGTCTGGTGGTCTTTGATGACGTGTTCATCCCCAACGAGAACATCTACATGAACGGCGAGACCGAGTTCGCCACCATGATGGTGGAACGGTTCGCCGGGTACCACCGCCAGTCCTACGGCGGCTGCAAGGTGGGCGTGGGTGATGTCCTCATCGGCGCTGCCGCCGTGGCTGCCGACTTCAACGGCGTGGCCAAGGCTTCCCACATCAAGGACAAGCTCATCGAGATGATCCACCTGAACGAGACCATGTATGCCTGCGGCATCGCCTGCTCCGCCGAGGGCAAGCGGACCGCCGCCGGGAACTACCTCATCGACCTGCTGCTGGCCAACGTCTGCAAGCAGAACGTCACCCGCTTCCCCTATGAGATGGCCCGCATCGCCGAGGACCTGGCCGGCGGCAGCGTGGGTACCTGCCTGTCCGAGGCAGACCTGCGGGGTGCCTTCACCGGTCCCTGGGTGGAAAAATACATGAAGAACGGCGTGGGCGTTACTGCCGAGAACCGAATGCGCATCCTGCGCCTGATCGAGAACCTCTCCCTGGGGGCAGGGGCCGTGGGTTACCGCACCGAGTCCCTCCACGGCGCAGGC